>JAEZAF010000079.1 GCA_023430545.1 Chloroflexota bacterium | reverse complement strand
AAAGGGAGAAAAACAGGTCGCGGAAGAAGTAAAGTCCTCACCCGTCAACGGGGGAGGATTTAGGTGGGGGTTCTACCGTGCCGGTTAGAGAATATAGACTTTCGCGCTTAACTTAATGCGTATGCGCAACGGCGCGTACGCTTCGCACGCAATCGCCGCCACCTGTGTGCCCAAATCCAGAACATTTGAAAACTCTAACCGCATGAATCGAACATTCGTGCTACACTGTAAATTCCCTGTATAGGGACGCAAACCTGTACACCTGCACGTTAACATGATTCACGTTATTCAGTACGGAAGTAAACCAGTTGCAGCAGCACTTTTTTTTGTGCGGCAGCAGCAGCAGCAAGCAGCGTTGAACCTGAAAATCCGATACTTTGCCCTGATTGCAGCACAATTGCGCTGCAAAGTGCAGCAAAATGCTGCAAGAGGTGGCAAAGCGCCATCCCTCGATTATAGCATTCTGTAACAATTTGCATCATAGAGGGCATCGGACAACGCCGAACAGGCTTGCATGACGTTGTCCACACAAAACAAAAAAGGCCGGATAAATCCGGCCCCGATAACCAGTTCTTGAGATGCCCTAGTTCTTGGGACGAAACTCCGATGTATCAGTCGGATTGACTGTCACCACCGGTGTCGTGCCAGTGGTCCGTGTGCCCGCTGACCCTGCCGGACGGCGATAATCAACGGCTGCCGCTTCCGCCCGACGCAGACGCCCTCTGAACGCGACCAGATAGATCACCAGTCCTAGCAGTGTCATGACGATCAGCGCGGCCAGAGCACCCAGCGCCGAGATCATGATCCGGGTAAGCACACTGGCGGGATCGTCTTCGACCACCACTTGGCTTGCATCAGATGCAGGTGCGAGCGACAGATCTTGTCCACCGAATTCCATCACATACGGGACTTCAGGCGTGTCTCCACCCTGAATGACAGTCGTCAGCGAGGTTGGAGTCGTGGGTTTGAAGTCGGCACTGGTGACTTCAAGCGTATACTGCCCGGCAGGTAGTGACTGAAAACAGATCAGACCGCGTGTGACGGTTGGTGAATTCGCCAGCAGTGCGCTGGCGACGATCACGCCCTGTTCATTCAGCAGATTGGCACTGATCCCGCCCTGAAGCGGGACATCGTTCAGATCACGGATACCATTACCGTTCGCGTCCTGAAAGGCACGGACACAGACCTCACCATTGGCCTGTTGTGCCTGCGCCGGATGATACGCACTGAACAGTACAAAACTGACCGCCACCATCAGACTGATGATCGCAAGTATTTGCCGGAGATTACGGATTATCATGTTCATCGCCCTACCTGTCCTGTGCGGTACGCCGGGTATATGGATTGGACTGGACACACAGCCTAGCGCCGCCGCAGTGCCAGCGCCGCACCAATGCCGAAGATCAGCACAAAGCCCGCGACACCAAAGACGATCAGGCCGAGGTTCTGCATCAGGGCGTTATTACCGCCATCGTCCGCAGTCTGCGGGACAACCGCCTGCGGTTCAGTATCTTCTACGGTATCAGCGCTGTTCGCCGTCGGGATACTCGCCACCTCGACACCCTGTGCCGCGCCGAAGGTCGCGTTCACGGTCTGGCCGCTCTGCACCCGTACACTGAACTGCGCTGCTGTCGTCAGGCCGTAGCCTTCCGGGGCCTGTGCAGCGGCGGTATACAGGCCAACTGCCAGTTCTTCGAAGCAGTGCGGTTCCGATGCACCGTCAGTGACGTACTCACCCACAGTCTGGCCTTCGCCAGTCAGCGTGATCGTTCCACCCGCAAGCAGGCCTTCGCCGTCTTCGCGGATACGGTTCTGATTGGTGTCTTCAAACAGCGTCACGCAGACACCCGTCACGTTCTCATTCACCTGAGCGACCTGTGTCACAGGCGCAGGTGGTGCATCGGTGGGTGTTGCAGGGATCTCAGTGGGTTCGGCTTCTTCCGTTGCATCCGCTTCAGTCGGCGCTTCGGTTGGTTCTGTGGTGATCTCTTCAGTCTCTTCAGCGTCGTCAGCCTCATCAGACGCGTCGGCGTCATCGGTGGCTGTGGCGCGACGCGTAGAAGTGGCTTCAACTTCCTCTGTCTCGTCTGTATCCTCGGAGTCGCCTTCATCGGCAATATCAGCGCTTGATGAACCAGACGGAGCGGGAGGGCGAATGACCAGTTTCTGCCCGATCTGGAGGAAACGACCACTGCTGAGGTTATTCAGTTCGAGAATCTCTTCGTTGGTCACACCATACGCGACCGCGATCGAGGACAGTGTATCGCCCGACGCCACCGTATGGACAATCGAGCCGTCGGCCTGCGGGGCCTGAGGTGCGACATACGGCGCGAAGGCTGGCGTCGGTACCACCGGGACCGGTGTTGCAACAGTACCCGGTGTCCCACCTGCACCCGGAGTCACCCCCGGGGCAACACCACCTGCCCCGCCTACTGTCACCGACGCATCATCCCAGTAGATCCCATTAGGATCACTCGGTTCGGTCTGTGTAGAGTACAGGAACAGCGTAACACGGGTACCGTTAGCTGTAGCACTGGTGGTGGCCTGTACCCAGGCGTCGTCCGTGGTCACCGTATTTGACCAGACAATCGCCGGATCCAGTGGGTTGGAACCACCGTTCGGGTCGATACCCACGCGGAAGGAGCCACCCGGTGTCGGCGTACCGCCGGGGCCGCGCTCCATGAAACCCCGTGCACTGCCCTGAACATTGGCATTCTCTGGTACCGTCACAGACTGATAAACGGCCGTCGTGAAGGTCGCAAACCCGCGCGAAATGTGAAACGACCGCGCCTGATCGATCTTAAATAATCCAGTATGCGGAAACCCAGTCGGGACACGATTCTGCCATGTCTCACCACCGCTGCCACGCAGGATCCAGCCGCTCCATGCTGGTGGAACGTCAAAATAGGTGCCATCGGTATCTTCCGCGACCCGCTTGTAGGTCTCCGTGCTTTCAAAACTGGGGTCCTGCAAGAGATTGCCCTGAGCCAGCGCCACCGGCACTCGGCTGACAGACAGCACCGCACCGACCAGAAGTAAGCCCAACAGCCAGACAGATTTCCGCAACATGAACTGCATAAATGGATCGCTCCGCACTTGTAAAAGGCAATAAGGAGACCGGCCTCGCAACCGCAAACCAGCAGCGGACCAGCCGGATGCGTCGAACGGCATCGTAATGCCTTTGGATCGCATATCGGAAATTACCTGCCAGTGCTCAACAGCCAGCAAGCATACTTAGCAAGCAGCGTTAGAGAGCGCAGACCGGTAATCGGTAGGCGATTGTATAACACCGCGAGTTAAGGCGTCAACACTGGCAGGTACAGATCCCGATTCCGTTGGGTGAGCGTCAGATACAGGATATACAGGAAATCGGGCTGCGCATCGTCACGCGAAGGTCGCTTCGCGTGTGCGATATGGCATATAGGCCTCGATCCAATCCTGATCATAGCGCCGAATGAAGTCTTCAGCAGTCTCCACCAGATCGCGATTACCAATGAACAGTGGCGTCTTCTGGTGCAGATCATGCGGGACGACATCCAGCAGTGGGCCGACTCCATCCGAAGCCGCGCCACCCGCCTGCTCGATCAGAAAAGCGAGGGCCTGTGCTTCATACATCAGGCGGAGCTTACCATAAGGACGGCTGCTATCCATAATATCCCCTGGATAGAGAAAGATGCCGCCGCGCAGCAGGTTGCGATGGAAATCCGCTACCATCGAGCCGATATAGCGGTGAGAAAGCGGCTTGCTGCCTTCTCCATGTATCCCCTGCAGGTACTTCACATAGCGCTTGACCCCCGGCGTCCAGTATTTCTCGTTGCCGTGGTTGGCGCTGTAATACATTGCCTTGTCGGGCACGGTGATATTCGGATGGCTCAACAGGAATTCGCCCACACTGTTATCGAGCGTAAAGCCGTGGACTCCCTGTCCGGTGGTGTAGACCAGCATGGTGCTGGAACCGTAGATGACATATCCCGCTGCCGCGAGACGCCGCCCCGGCTGAAGACAATCACGCATTGTCCCATATTCACCATCCCCGATTTTACGGTGAATGGCGAAAATCGTGCCGACGGCGACATTAACGTCAATATTGGATGAGCCATCCAGCGGATCATAAAGCAGTACGTACCTGCCGGTATCAAAGTGCTTGGGGATCGTCAGCAGGTCTTCATGCTCTTCAGAGGCCATCGCACACAGGCGTCCGGTATGATCGTTCATCTTGTAGATCATCTGATCCGCAAAGATGTCCAGCTTCTGCTGACGTTCCCCGTGGACGTTGTGGCCTTCCGCCACACCGAGGATGTCAGCAAGTCCTGCTCGGTTTGTTTCCTTTGAAATGATCTTGGCTGCGAGGGCGATGTCATAGAGAATGCTGGTAAAGACACCTGTCGCACCGGGGTGGGCTTTCTGCTGCTCTAAAATGTGACGCTCAATCGTAATAATTTTGGACATAACTTCCTTCATCCTTGTGGGATTGTGAATTTTGTCTCATCCTATCATGACTTTCAGATGGCGGATCAGATGGCCGCATTAGAATTTACTATGTACATATGTTGAGCAGATCATTGCACAGATAGAACATAAAGGAAGCATCATGCACTTTGGCATTCATGAACACATCCTTCCGGGCGATAGTCTGGAAGCAAAGTTTACATATGCAAAGGCCCTTGGCTTTGCCGGCGTCGAGCTTCAGTTCACCGAAAACTTCGACCAGCGAATGGCCGAAATCGCGACAGCGGTGGAAGCCACCGGGATGCAGATCAGCACCATCAGCGTTGGGATGACACGGCTGCTCCACCCCGATATGGCCGAACGCCAGCGCGCCCTGTCCCTGATGCAGCAGGCTATCGGGTGCAGTATCGATATGATGGCGGCGGGGGTTGTGTTCTATCCTTTTTATCAGTCCGGTCCTACCCTGCCTGATCTGACACCGTATAAGTCGTCACAGGAACTGGAATTCGAACTGCTTTCCGCCCTGCTGCGGACTTCGCTGGTCGATCTGGCAGATGCACTTGGCACCACGCTCTATGTGGCGCTCGCGAATCGTTCAGAAACCCATCTGCTACGAAAGATCACACATGGAACGATGCTGCGCGAGAGCTACCGCAATCATCCCCGACTGAAAATCGCAGCACACCTGTATCACATGCAGATTGAGGGTGAAAGCCCGGAAGACCTGCACGAACATCCGGAAACCATCGGGCATCTCTACCTGAGTACAGAGAATGGAAGCCTGCCGATCAGCCCATCAGCCGAGATCGAAGCACTGGCCCGTGTCCTGAACGGGATTCAGTATGATGGTTGGATCATACTGGATACCGTGCCACGCACACCACAGTCGATAGAAGCACTCGAGAAAAGCATCGAACTGGTTCGAACTCTGCTTTTCTAAGGCACTTCTATATCTGCTTCAGTTGTTTCATTGTAGGCAAAGCTGATTTTGTGATAAGCTGAAATGTAAGGCGGTTTGTAATGACAGGAGTGAAAGATGCAGCGAATTCCACAAAAACTTATACGGGCTTCGATTATCGGTGCATTACTTATCGTTCTCGTTTCAAGTGTACTGACACAGGGCACGAATCACCTGTCATCGTCTATTTCACTACCCAGGCGCAGTCTGAACTTCAGCGCAGCACAGAAGCCATCGTTGTTGAAGACCATGATGAGCTTGAAAAGCTGGAAGAGGTCGATGCAATTATTCTGGACGACAGCTCGATAACGTTAATCGACCAGAAGTGGCTGACACAGCAAATCAATAATGGCGCAGTTATCGCTTTCATCAATACCTCGGTCTATGAGGCAGCAGAACTCATGGAGAATCCCTGCCTCACAAATGAAAAGTTTGAAGCAAATGAAAGCTCATACATCATTGTCTCTCAACACCGATACGGCGTCAACGCAGAGGAAGTGGAGCGAGTCTGGGCGGCGGAAATGAAATCATGCAGTGATGACGATGCTACAGATGCACCGGTGCGAGGTATTAAAGCGTTTGTCTCAACAGGATATTCATCTGTTTTCGAGGATAAAGGCAATCCCGATGACTTTAACAAGTCACTGCACAGTACCATACATCAAATGCAGCATACTAAAGCATGGGCTTTAGGTCAGGAAAGGCGCTGACTTACGAGTTCAAACATTGAGCCGGCAACCTGAGCCAATTCCGATTTGAATGTGAATATCGATGATATTTTTGCCTTAACAGCGATGCAGATACATCGCTGGTTTTTGCTTGACAAATGGCACCCTCACGCATACGCTTGAAGCATTCCATTTCACACAAAAGAAAGTATTCAGGGTGGTCAGTATCGGAGTTACCCCCTCAGAAGGTAGCGCCTTCAGCGGTATGCGTCCGATTAATTTAGCCGCTGATCTTTCCCAATTGGCTGATCTGATCGAGATCTCGTTCGCTGACACCATGGACAGTGGTGGACGTGCTGCGCTGCGCGAAATGCGCCTGATGAGCAAAGTCGGCGCAGGTTTAAGCGTGGTCCCTCGCCTCAACACCATGGCTATCGGCATTAATATGGGTTATGTCTGGGTCGAAAACGGAAAGCTTGTCGGTAATGTCTCGATCTATCCGACGCAGTGGCCGCGCGAACTCGGCAGTGGTTGGATCATCGCCAATGTTGCTGTTCACCCAGACTACCGGCGTCAGGGGATTGCACGCCGCCTGATGATCGCTTCGCTGGAAGCGATTCAGATCCGTGGCGGCAAAATTGCCGTGCTTCAGGTGGATGCGGATAATGATCGCGCTCAGTCGCTGTATTCTGAGCTTGGCTTTCGCCCGGAACGCAACTGGACGGTCTGGAAACGTCCGGCAGGAACACGCGCCCCTCTGCCCACCGAACTCCATCGACAGCCTGTGGATCAGGTCACCATCTCCAACCGTAAAGCCAATGAATGGCGGTCCGAATATCATCTTGCGGCGGCAGTCCGCCCACCCGAGCGCGGCGGTATTGGCTGGCTGCGACCACTCCACCCCAGCCTGTTTCACCGCAGCTTTATCCGATGGATCAATGACCTGCTAAATCTCAAGACGATTGAACGGCTGGTTGTACGTGATCTGGACACAAATCAGCTCACCACCAGCTTGTGGATTGAGCGCAGCATCGGCGCGAGTGTGCAGCTCACTCTCCTCAACTCTCTTGAAACACCCCTAACATATGTCGAGGCGCTTTTGAGCAGTGCTGTTCGGCGCTTTGAGTACCGCACCCTGTCGATCGAACATCCCGAAGATGACACCGCCGTCCTCAACCTGCTCCAGCGCTATCGCTTTCATCGGCAGCGCAGTATTATGCACATGCGCTGGGACGCCTGAAGCATCTGGTGATGTATAGTGGCACGCGATCGATAATAAAACTTCTGATCACGCTCTCACGTATACCAGACATTAACATTCAATTGAACTCGCCTGAAAATCAAAGGTTTGTCTGATGCGACAGCTTCTGTTTTATTTACAGTACGCCGCCCGTAATCTCTGGCGCGACCGTCGCTGGTCCGCGTTTGGCTTGTTTTCAGTCGCAGCGGGTGTGGCTACAGTTGTTGCACTTCGCAGTCTTGGTCTGGCAATTGGAGACTCGCTCACAAGCGATCTGCGGGAGAACCTCAAAGGTGATTTACTGGTGAAGGTTGGCAACTCCGACAGCTTCGGTAGTGCCATGCTTGGCGGAACTGGTAATGAACCAAGTCGTGGCTTTAACGAAAACCAGCTTGAGACAATGCGTCAATGGGCCAGTGAGCGGAATGCAACCCTGAGTGAAGTCATCTTTCTAAATGGTGCGCAGGTCGCAGCCGTGGACGCGCAGACAGTCGGACGACCACAGTTTGTCAACCTGTTCTTCATTGATCCTCAGACCTACCCGGTGACAAAACCCATTCAATCCATCGATCCAGCTGGCATACCCCTTAGCGAACTGTTTCAAGGGGGAAATGAGATCGTCATCAGCCAGAATCTTGCTGATGATCAGGACATAGAGGTCGGTGATCAGGTCCATGTCAGCGGAACTGAAGAACTCTTCATTGTGCGTGGTATTGTCGCGACCGAAACTCAGGCGGGATTGCGCGAACTTGCCTCATCGGAATTCTTTTCCGCACTTTTTGGTTATGGCTATTTATCACGCAGTGTGGCCGGGACTACTATCCCGATGGACTCGGCCCCCAACCGGGTATACATTGGTCTGCCAGAAGATCAACAGTCGGTTCAGCAGATCCCACTGATCGAAGATGAGCTACGGCAGGTGGTGAGACGGAGTGGAGATAACTATCTTCAGTTCGAAAGTACTGAAGAACGGCTGGAAGAGAATGCCTTTGTCGCAGATATTCTGGGGCGCTTCATTGTAATTATGGGCCTCGGCGCGATGCTCATCGGTGGTGTAGGAATTATCAATACCATGCTGGTAATCGTCCGCCGCCGTACAGAGGAAATCGCCGCGCTCAAGACCTTCGGCGTCAAAGGACGTCAGGTCGCGCTGATGTTCATGTCTGAGGCATTCTGGCTGGGTCTGTTTGGAAGCCTCATTGGATGCGTCGTAGGCCTGCTGCTGGGCGGCCTGACAAATCAGTTCGGCGAGGCCTTTATCCAACAGCGGTTACCATGGCGGCTGTACCCGGAAGCACTGCTGTTCGGTCTGGTCATCGGTGTGCTGGTTTCGGTCATTTTCGGCGTTTTGCCAGTCATCGCAGCGGCCCGTGTGCGGCCTGCAATCATTCTACGGCCCAATGAAAGTTATGTTCCTGCCGCCGGAGTCATCCAGTCACTGCTTGCAGTCCTCTTTCTTGTGGTGGCACTAGGATTGATCGCCGGACAGATTATCGGTCATCTTGTCACTGGAATTATTTTTGTAGCTGTCACACTGGCGATCCTCGGCCTGCTGGTGCTGATGCTGTGGGTGTTGGTCTGGCTGGTGGGCAAACTTCCCGCCTTGGGTATGATCGAACTCAAGCTGGCCCTCCGCAACCTGTCTACACGGCGGATACGTACCGCAACCACTCTGCTCGCACTGGCCGCTGGGATGTTTGCGCTCAGCAGCATCGCCTTCTTTGGTTCTGGCATGAGGGACATCCTGAACTTCACCCTCACGAACGCATTAGGTGGAAACGTGTTGATCTTCCCGCTGCTGCCAAGCGCATTAGCTAATCCACTAGTGGATGTCCAGCTCAATCAGATCGAGGGCGTGGAATCTGTTACACGTCTTACCACGTATTCGGCTGTCCTTCTGGCTGTAGATGATATTGCAGCCAGTGAAACGATGTCTGAAGAGGAAATGGAACAGCTCGGCAATGAAATCGAGCGAGCATTTGAAGCTGGAGATTTCCAGCGTGGTCAGGAGCTAATTGAGCAGTTCCCGACACAAACCAACATGAATATGGTAAGCCGCGACGTCCGAGGTGAAGCACAACAGCAGCAGATACTGGTTGCAGGTCGCTTCCTGACACCTGAGGATCGTGGACAGGCTGTTGCTGTGGTCGCTGAAAATGAGACAACACAAGAACTGAATATCGGCATCGGTTCCATCCTTCAGGTTGAAGTACGCAGCACATTTGGCGGAGGCGACACGCAGATTCTAAATCTTGAGGTCGTCGGTATTACTCAGGGAGGCGGCTCAGGCGGGGTGCCAAGCGAATTTCTGAGCGGTGATATTCAGATCCCATCTGGGCTGGTCAGCGGCAGCAGTCCGCTCCAGATTACGCTGGCTCAGATCAATCCAGAGCGAATCAATCAGGCATTAGTCTCGATCTCAAATATTCCACTGGTGTTCGCCTTCGATATCTCGTTTTTTGACTCGATCCTTAGTCGGCTGATTCAGCGCTTCAGCACCCTACCGATTTTGGTAGGCCTGCTTTCGCTGGCCGCCGCCGCTGTCATTATGGCGAATACAGTCGCGCTCGCAACGCAGGAACGCCGCCGCCAGATCGGCATCCTGAAAGCAATCGGGTTAAAGTCGGACCGGATTCTTCGGGTAATGATTCTGGAGAACACTGTCATTTCCCTGTTAGGTGCTGTATTGGGGATTGGTATCAGCGCCCTCGGTGTCTATCTGATGAACCGGTTTGCACTGGATCAGATCCAGATCATCCCAAGAGATGCACTTCCAGTCACGGCCATACTGATTGGCACTGCCATGCTGATCGGAATTCTGGCAACGTTCTTTAGCGCGTCGGTGGCAGTTCGGGAACGTGTTCTCAATGTCCTGCGCTACGAATAAGCGGAGATTTGTTGCTGTTGTACTGGTAAGGAACCATTGACACTAACTGGTACAACCTATACAATCTTGGGGAATTCGCGAATCACGGCGGATGTAGGGGCCTGTAGCTCAGTTGGGAGAGCGCTACAATCGCACTGTAGAGGTCAAGAGTTCGAGTCTCTTCAGGTCCACACCAGGTTCAAAAAGCACTTCTGCAACTCACAGAAGTGCTTTTTTATTGCGTGGCAATGCTCGAATCGCATCAGGTATCGGGGAAGTTAGGCACCGGATCCAATACACACTACTACGGTGAGTCTATACAGTTTAGATAGAGATCTAATAAGCTGCATTATATCAGACATATAAATGTAAAGTAATAAATAATATTAGCATCAAGGTTGTTACAATTTTTGTTAAAAGTTGAATTTATCGATAAACTGCCACTCATTGGGTATTAATTTTTCCATAATTGGAACTGTCTTGTGGATTCTTGGATTCTAACCAGTCTACCTATAAACAAAAAATTTCGGGTCCGTTTTTAATAGTCTTGAGCATAGTTCAAACTCATTGTAAGGAGCGAAAATGGCCATTAGCGTCTATCTGCGAAAATTCACCTTTGCTATTGTTTTGGGTATAGCATTTGCTGGTATAGGTATTCAATGGCAACCAATATCAGCGAAGCAGCCAATACCTCTCCCTACCCCGCTGGATGAGGCACCTGATGTTGCCCGCTCTGATACAGCCGAGCTACCTACGCCAACTATTGATGTATTACCGGTGCCCACATTTTCAGCGGGATTCAGCACGGCTCCAGTACTCTCTGGATTCGTGACATTCTATCCAGGTGATATGGTTACCATACGGGATACTGATTCATTTGATTTTGCATGGGCGCATATAACAGATGCAAAATGGTATAAGTTTCACTTGGAGGATGAGCAAGGCAAAAAATTAATTGAAGAAAAGTTTAAACCTGAAACTTTAGTTTGTAGTGAATCAAATTGTGTACTTAACAGCCGTTCGCTTAATATTACTTTTACCACAGGAAAGACCTACACTTGGTGGGTGACCAGCAAATCCCCAATTGGCAAGTCCAAAACCAATAAATCACATTTTACCTTTGATCTCAGCACTTCGCCTTCTCTTGTACTACTCGCACCTGTAGATACACGAACAACTGTATCAGCTGACATGCCCTTTTCATGGACGCATGTTGCTGGTTCACAGTGGTATCGAATTGACATTACTAATGCAGCAGGTAAAGCTCTAGCAAAGATCAAGTTTAATCATCCATCTGATATCTGTCAGTCGGAAATCTGTTCAATTCCTCTATCGGCCCTCAATCTTCATTTTAAGAAAGATAAACAGGTTTTTTGGTCAGTAACAGCTAAAGTTAACAACTTAAAAATTACATCACCAAGTGCAAGAACGATTATTCGAGCCAATCAACCAGTTGATATTCTCCTTGAACCGGCTCACAGAACAACA
>JAEZAF010000063.1 GCA_023430545.1 Chloroflexota bacterium | reverse complement strand
TTTTCTGTCGTCTCAAGCACTTTCGTGCCGTCGCCACCCGCTACGACAAGCGAGCAACCACCTATCTGGCAACCGTAATGCTCGCTTCCATCGTCCTGTGTTTATAGTTTGCAGACACACCCTAATTTCAATAGCAAAAACAGCACTGGATGTCAGGGAAATTAAAGAAGAAAGGATTACCTACCTCAAAGCCGGACAGTGGAGAAGGTCTCAGGGGATGGATTACCGGCCAATTCCTGAACATCCGATTTTTCATTACACTGTACACGGCACGGTTGGCGGCCAGATGTTTACTTTAGGAGGAGCATGTGGCAGTGATCCCAAGGCAGAATGCGAATATATTGAAACCTGGGAAACAGGAACAGTTGCGATTGATGCGGTAACAGGTCATCTGTTTTACTGGTCAAATCGAGACATTTCTGATATTGATCTGGCTTCGGAAATTATTATCGGACATATGGAACCGCTGCCCGCACTGATCACAGTCACCCCGGCCATATCACCAACAGAATTGACTGACGATTCTGTGTCACTTCCGGTGACGGCCATCCCCGAAGGCTTCCTGTCAATGCCGTAAGCACATCCCCGGCCATCACGTCATGGTGATAGAGTAACCTTTACCACACAGGAATGATCATCTCTGATGAAATACGGCGCAGTTTTCCCACAAATTGAGTACCCCTCAGACCCGACAGCCATCCGTGACTATGCGCAGGCCGTCGAAGCCATGGGCTATGACTATCTGCTGGTTTACGATCACATTCTGGGGGCAAACCCGGATCGTCCCGGCGGATGGAGAGGGCCGTACACCTTCAAAGACCCGTTTCAGGAGCCGTTTGTACTATTCGGTTATCTGGCCGGGCTGACGCATCGCCTCGAACTGGTGACCGGCATCCTGATCCTGCCACAGCGTGAGACCGCACTGGTGGCGAAGCAGGCTGCGCAGGTCGATGTGCTGTCCGGCGGACGGCTGCGGCTGGGTGTCGGCATCGGGTGGAATGAGATCGAATATGAGGCGATGAACTTCAGCTTCCGCAACCGTGGCAAGCGTATCGAAGAGCAGATCGAAGTCCTGCGCCGCCTGTGGACCGAGCCGCTGGTCAAATTCGACAGTCAGTGGCATCACATCAACGACGCCGGGATCAATCCGATGCCCGTGCAGCGCCCCATCCCGATCTGGTTCGGCGGCGGCGCGGATGTCGTGCTTCAGCGGATGGCACGCATCGGAGACGGCTGGATGCCGAACTCGATGTCACTGGATACCGCACGGGAACTGGTGGATAAGCTGCATGGCTTCCTCGATGCCGAAGGCCGTGACCCGTCCACCTTCGGCATTGATACGCGCCTCAATGTCCGCACCACGCCGGAGCCTGAATGGCAGCATTTTCTCGATGCATGGCGGTCAATGGGCGCGACGTATGTGGGTGTCAACACCATGGGACTCGGCTTCACCTCACCCGACCAGCACCTCGACGTCCTGCGGCGCTTCAGGGAAGCTGTCCGGTAAATTACTGGTAGCACTTACTTGTTGGGGCGGGATTCTTCCCGCCCACCACCTATTAATCAAACGGACATCGACATCACATCCGTGACGCTATCTCTCGACATCAACCTCTATCGCACGATTCGACACCAGAATCGGCGAACTTGCATACCAGTATGCACCGGGAGTCTCCGCCGCGACTTCCTTCTTCTTGCCGCTCCACGCCGTGATCTCGATGCGATAGACCGCCGTGCGCTTCAGGTCTTCCACCGTTGGCAGACTGTAATCGACCCCGAATTCCAGATGGGCGGCGTATTTGCGCATCAGTTGATTGAGCGCCTCAAGCGCTTCATCAGGGTCCGTCACCACGCAGCCCACGCCAAACGCTACCACCCCGGCATACTCCACACTGAAGTTGAGCGCGACCGGGGCCGACAGCAGACGTCCCATCTCCATCACCGTAAAGCAGACTTTGGCGGTCTCCGGCTGCTCCAGATTGGACTTGGTTCGTCCATGCTGTGCAGTGTGCATGTAGATGCAGTGACGTTCTTCATCGTAGGTGAACAGATTGGTATTGAGAAACGGCTGATCACCTTCGACCGTTGCCAGCGTCCCGACCGGCGCTGTGGACAGAAACTGCCTGATCCATCCCTCATCGTCAACCGTGCGGTCACGGCGGCGCGGGATATTCAGGGCGGCGGGGTCGGTTTTCGATGGCTGTGTCATTGGCATGGACTCCTGTCTGATGCTGAAGCGGATAGATAACGCAGGTTACCCATCTAACATACGCAGTCCGCCCCGCCGCTGTCTAGACAAGCAGGAGTCCATTGCTAGTCAAATTTTGCGGAGGGTTCAGGCACTCATCACCCCACAGAACGGTGCATCCCATGCCAGCGCCTGATGCTGTTCCAGCACCGCACGCATACGGGCCGCGATTTCCGGTGGATACGGGGCGGTTTTGCGGGCGCGGAGATCGGCATACGAGTTGACGCACTCGAAAATCGCAGCGACGTTGTCCCGTGACTCATTGACCATCAGCATCAGATAATGCACGCGCTTCAGCGTCAGCCCGACGATGCGCACATAAACCGAGACATTATCCCCGATATGCACTTCATTCAGATAATGCAGATGGTGTTCGAGATCGAAGCCGCCTTCACCTCGCGCCTCGAGATACTCTGGCGTCAGGCCGAATTCGCGGATCATGGGATAACCAGCATCGTCGAAGATCGCCATGTAATAGCGCACGTTCATGTGACCATTGGAGTCTTCATACTCCGGCGGGATGGTAATCTGGTAAACGTGCATTGTCTGGCGCACATCTTCGACAGCAATCGGCTGTGGTTTCATACAGGTTCCTCTGATGTCATGGCAAAAGCCACATTATAGAGGCAACCCCAGACTCCGACCAAACCATTTACAGCGCCTGAAGTTCGCGTTCTGCCATCGCCCCATAAACACCCTCCGGGTCGAATTTCATCGCCTTCTCGAATGACATCCTCGCGGCGGTGTATTTCTTCTGCGCCTTCGCGATATGCCCGCCAATCCAGTACAACTCAGCGAGATCGATCACATGCTCAGGTGGGATCATTCTGATCGCCTCAACCATCGCAGTGTCTGCCTGTGCCGTATCGCCCTGAAGCGCCAGCGCCCAGGCATGCAGTCCTCTGTTATATCCAGACACTGGCTTCTTCTGCTTGCCATAGTCGCGGAACGCCTGCTCGATATGGGGCTGTGAAGCCGCCGCATTGCCACGCAGCAGATGAAGTTTGGCCGCCGAGTTGTTGATCGGAAACTCATCAGCGTTGTATTTGAGTCCATGCATCACCCCCTCCTCCGCCATATCCAGCCGCCCCTGCATGACGTAAATCTCGGCTAACATGCCGAATGCCCGTGTCAGAAGTGTCTTCTTGAAGACCTGACGCTGGTATTCGGTTTCAGGATGTGAAACCTCATCAAGCAGATCAAGCGCAATCAGCTCGGCTTTTTCAAGCTGATTAGCCTGAGCGTAGGTCGAAGCACGCATCAGTTTACTTTCCCAGTTCGGAAGTTCCTCCGTAAACTGTTCGACCATCTGAATGCCCTGAGAATAATTCCCACGAAGCATCGTTTCCTGCCATGCTTCATTAGCCTGTATGACCTTTGACAAAGGACTAAAGCGCATCACAACCCGATTGAGCAGGACAAAAGCACCAAGAGTCCCCACGATTGAGGCGATATCAAACACCTGTCGGGCCTGTGCTTCATCCATCCCCAGTGCAAGCGCGATGCGAGACAGAAGAAATGCGGACATATTCGCAAGTACGATCATCATCACCAGATATTTAATCGCCGAACGCTGAAGAATGTGCTCGGTTGACGCATGCAGCCGGTGATCATCGATGTGTGCACGCAGCGGGTCATTCTGGAACTTCTGCGGATCAAATGGCCGGAGTGGAGCCTGAAAGGAAGCGGGAATCTCAATAATGGGATCCTGCAAGCTCAGTAAATTATCGTTGTCGGCGTCAGGGACATCCGGCGAACCGTCCGCTGCCTTGGGATACGACCGCAGGCGAACGGCCTCCTGCCGCTTGCGGACTTTGTCGCTGACCGGCAGGCTGATCTGCCTCCCTGTGAGGCGATCAATCAGCCGTGCTGAAAGATGCCATCCAACAACAACCGAGATCAGCCAGATACCGAACGTAAACGGCGTCAACACCTGAAAGACAAGTACGAGATACGCGTTATAGACACCGAGCAGGTCATAGAGTACCCACGCACTCTGGTATGACAGCGTGAAAATCACCGTGCCGATAAGCACCAGCGGTAGATACACCACCATGACCATCAGATTACGTACCAGCATCTGCACATAACCGGGAATGACCGCATTGGCGGCATCCTGATCTTCAGCCTCAGTGTTTACACCGGTAGCATTCTGATGCTGAATACGCGCTGTCGCTTCACGCTGTCCCTTATGGGCATCATAAAGCATCAGATACGTCCCACTCACCAGAGCAAAGATCATGAGTGGTGCGACCATAGGCAGACTGCCGAATACATTTGGAAAGCTTATGAGATTGAGGACAGCAGCGATCCCACAGGCCGCCAGCCAGACATACGGCAGCACGTTGTGAAACTGGTCAAGGACAGGTTTCAGGAGGCTTGGTGAAACGGATGGATTTGAAATGGGGTGTGACGGGCTGATATCAGTCATAACGATCTCTGATGGAGTAGGAATAAATACGCTGACTCCATTCTAAGACTGAGATGTGTCCGGATTCGTAAAGACGCATCTCCGTCATGACCTGTTGTGTTATGCCCGTGCAGTCAGCAGCACAGGTTCCGGGACGCCGCCCAGACTGACATTCGCCTGTACGGTGATCGTCAGCGTGTCACCGTCAAACTGACAGGTCAGTGTCTGGACAAAGGGCGTCTCGTAGTAGCGCATGACCAGTGTAAAACGGTCATCAGCAGTCCACGCCCCACTGGTGACAACCGGTGCAGCCTCGATCACCCAGCGCTCAATCTCATTGAACATCGGCATCTGCCCCGGCAGCCAGACACCAAAGCCGCACGGGATCACCACATCCTTCCCGTTGCGCGTCAGAGTAACCGTGCAGGCAGTATCTGACAGATCGGCGGCATTGACAAAATCCAGCCGAATCGTGCTGAACTGATAGTCATTCGCATCAAAGTGATAGACCCGACCGGAGACGTCTGCCGTTGTCGGCGAGTCAGGCTGTCCCTGTACAGGTGGCCGGCTCAGGCTGGCGAGTCGGCCATTCAGCTTACTGTTTACCGTCGGATAATCTGTCAGCGCGTCAGGCTGCATGGCCGGCAGCAGGATGTCCCACAGACGATTGAGCGTCGTCTGCATATCCATCGTCGCACTGGTGATAGCGACCACCGCGTCCTGTTCCGGCATCACAACGCAGAACTGACCGAATGCTCCATCGCCGCGATAGGCATCATGCCGACAGCGCCAGAACTGATAGCCATAGCCCTGTATCCAGTCGATGCTGTCCTCACGATCATGAGTAATCTTCGATGTGGTTGCTTCTTCCACCCACGCAGACGGGATAATCTGCTCACCCTGCCACACGCCGTTCTGAAGATAAAGCTGCCCAAAGCGTGCGATGTCTTCTGTGCGGATACTCAGACCGGTGCCGCCCAGATGGATACCTTCAGGCGATTCAAACCATGTCGGATGCTCGATGCCCAGCGGCTCGAACAGGCGCGGCTGAAGATAGTGCAGCAGCATCTGGCCGGTCGTCTTCTGGACAATGGCCGCCAGCATATAGGTCGCGCCGGTGTTGTAGAGAAAATGCGTCCCCGGTGGATGCGCCACCGGTACTTCGAAAAATGCCCTTTTCCAGCGGCCATCCGAACGTTCGACCAGCGACGGCATCGTGTCCACCGCATGTCCGGTGGACATCGACAGCAGATGCCGCACCTGCATCGCAGCCAGATTCGCGCTCACTTCCTCAGGCACATCCTGCGGGAAGAATGACACCACCCGGTCATCCAGCGAGAAGCGACCCTCATGGATCGCCAGCCCGACCGCCGTTGAGGTGAAGCTCTTGCTGAGCGAGTACATCATGTGCGGGTGCTGCGGACC
>JAEZAF010000051.1 GCA_023430545.1 Chloroflexota bacterium | reverse complement strand
TGGTAGGGGCAGCGGTCGGGATTGTCGTCGGCCTGCTGTTTCAAGGGATCGATATTTTTGTGACGATCGTGATCGGTGCGCTGGTCGGCGCGGTGCTGGCAGCGGTGATCTTCGGCCCGAAAAAGCCGCGACGTTAGACGGCTAGTCCTTGTGGTGCGGGCCGCCCTGACATTCAAAATCCGCCATATAACGTGCTTCAAAGTCGCTCATGGCCTGAATGATCCCATAGAGTGCGTGGCCTTTTTCCGTCAGACTGTATTCGACACGCGGTGGGATCTCCGCAAACGATTCGCGGGTGATCAGGCCGTTGGCCTCCATAAACTTGAGGCGCTGTGACAGTGTCTTGGGGCTGATACTGACATGCCCGCTGACACCTGCGCGGCTGAGGGATTCCTGAAGCTCGCTGAAGCGCCGCATTCCATTCATCAGCTCAGAGATAATGAGCAGCAGCCAGCCATCCCCTACCAGATGTGCGACATGATTGATCGCGAACCTTGGCCGATGCTCACAGGCGTCTGGTGACGGGTGGCTGGTTACGTTAGGGTGGGTTGATTCTGTCATCTCTTTCATCCATTCATTATATCACATCTGATAGGGTGCCTATCCGTTTCGGCAGGCACTTGCTACCCGTTCGGTTAGATGACAGAGCAGGGTTCCCGATTTATAGTCACTATCAAAAGGGAAGTAAATACCCTTTCGGAATTAAGACTATAAAGGAGTAACATCATGACCCATTCAGGCAACGCTGACAAACTGATTGTTGTAACAGGTGCAACCGGGCAGCAGGGGGGAGCCGTCGCACGTCATCTGCTGGCAAAGGGCTTTCAGGTACGTGCACTCACCCGTGATCCGCAGAAGTCTGCCGCACAGGTGCTGGCTGTCGCAGGCGCTGAAATCGTACAGGCTGAGAATCGCGACCCGGCCTCACTGGAAGCCGCTTTTGCCGGAGCCTACGGCGCTTTCAGTGTTCAGGGCTTCTGGGAACACGGTGTAGAAGACGAGCTGCTGCAGGGACGAAACATCGCGGATGCAGCGAAGGCCGCAGGGATTCAGCATTTCGTGTATACCTCGGTCGGAGGTGCAGACCGCGACTCTGGTGTGCCGCACTTCGAGAGTAAGTGGCAGATCGAAAACTACATCCGGCAGCTTGGTTTACCAGCAACCATCCTGCGCCCGGTCGAATTTATGGAAAATCTGAACTGGAGCCGTGCCGCTAGCACCAACGGTTCATTTGTCAGCTATGGACTGCGCCCCACCCGAAAGAAGTATTACATCGCAGTCGATGATATCGGAGCCTTTGCAGCCCTGGCCTTCGAGCGTCCGGACGAATTCATCGGCACAGCGCTTGAGATCGCCGGAGATGCGCTGACCGAGCAGGAAATGGCCGAAACCTTCAGCCGTGTGATCGGTCGGCCTGTCAATCTGACACAGGTGCCGTTAGAAACGGTCGCTGGGGGGAGTGAAGAACTGCTGTCGATGTGGAAATGGTTTGACGAGCACGGCTACCAGTCCGATATCGGGCACCTGGGCAGCATCTATCCGCCGCTGCAAACGCTGGACACATGGCTGCGCCGCACGGGTTGGGAAAACGCCGAGCCGATGCCGATGGATGCTCAGGGTACCTGGGGATAAGCTGAATATCACCGCGTAAGATGATTAAGCTAAAAGAGGCTGGAGCCGCGATCCAGCCTTTGTTGTTTTAAAGCACCTTGATCAACTGCCAGCATGGATTATGCTCGCCCCAGAGGTCCGGGAATTCTTCCAGCAGGGTGAAGCCCATCGCGAGATAGAAAGCGCGGGTTTTCCTGTATCCCTCATCAGGATGTTTGTCGCTCAGGGTTTTGACCTGTAAAAAGCGCACCCCTTCCCGCCGCAGATAGTCTTCCGCCGCTGACTGAAGCAGACGCCCTGCACCGCGCCGGTGATACTCCGGCAGCACGGCCATCACATAGATTTCCGCCGCTGTCGGGCTGTGCATCCACAGTGTCAGGAAGCCAATGGGCAGATCTCCGCGTTCGGGATCGACGGCCAGCAGCGTCGGGTTTAAACCTGCATCACGGATATACATCTGCGTCGCTTCCTCGATGCCAAACCACTGCGGCAGTGCGCGTAAAATCGGCTCCACTGCCTCCGAAAGTCCGAGGGCGGCAGAGTGGATATGGATAGGCTGCATGATATTCATCTTTCTGTTGTGCTGTTGGATAACGTCGGGCCGTTTCAGCCCTTTTTCCTCTGATCCCGCAGGTGCTGTGCCTGGATTTATGGCTGTCAGGTCGGGAAAATGACACCGGTAAGATGAGAGTCAGATAAGAAGACTCGTCTGAATGCTTTTGTTAGTACCGTTATTGCAGATGTGTGGTTCAACCAGCGCGCGCAGATTGTTGACGGCACAATCCCGACCGAAGACAACAGAGCATCATCGAACTCACATCATTTACAGGAGCTAACCCATCATGCTGTACAAACGTCTGGCTTCACTTCTCGCATTACTTTCCATTCTGGCAGTGGCTGGCAGTGTATTCGCATCGGGTCATACCGGTGCCCGCGTTCAGATCAATAACGGCAGTATCAGCGTCACCGGTACTGAAACCCCCTCAATTGTCGTCCAGATTGGCAATCAGGGACAGAAGACACTTGATGATATCGGCGTGGCCTGCGGCTGGAATCAGACCATCCGTGGGGTGAATGAAACGCAGGACGGCCCATTCGGTGACGCGGTCTTTATCCCGGCATCCCAGTCGGTGTTTGATGGCCTGACCGTGTTCGCATGGGACGAAGCCGTCGATATCCCCGTCGGCCAGAATCACAATGTCGCTTTCAAGATCCGCTTCGCACTGCCGTCCAGCAGCTTCAAAGGCAAAGCCGGAGACCTGCGCTGCTTCCTGACTCACGGCCCCGCATCTGAAGCTGACGCCTCGGACATCATCGCCCGGTCCAGTACCGTGCCTGTGAACATCCACTAAAGCCCCCAGGCGCGTCCGCATCGGCAGTCGAAGAACCCGACGACATACAACGGTCATCGGGTTCTTTTTTTTGTACGCACCGCAAAATCCCCCCTTTGGCATAAGACAGATGCCAGAGATTTCTTTAAGCGATCAGGGTAACCATTAAGAATTGGGATAAATTTTGGGATATATGCTGACAAGCGTGTGACGTCGGATCTGGATTAAGCCTCCGTAAGGAGATACAGCATGCAGCCGTGATGTCCCCTATACTGATGGCTGGAAAACGATCAACAACATGGATGAAGCTGCATGATTGTCAATTCACTTAAGGACGGATGGGAAGTTATCTTTCAGCGCTCTCACGCCAATCTCGCGGCAATTCTGATCGCGGCGTGGCGCGAAAAGGATCGTGTGCCACGCTGGACGGAGCTGATTATCGCTACCGCGCAGCACGATGATCAGGAGATGTTCTGGTCAGAGACCACGCATCTGACCGACATCGGTGCGCCGCTGGATTTCGCAGAAGGTGAACTGGATACGGCACGGATGCAGGCACAGCTTGTGATCGATAATGCCTATCGTCAGGGGCTGTGGATCGCCCTGCTGATTTCGAAGCACAACAGCTTTCTGTACGAGCCAAT
This sequence comes from Chloroflexota bacterium, assembly GCA_023430545.1. Taxonomy (GTDB): domain Bacteria; phylum Chloroflexota; class Anaerolineae; order Aggregatilineales; family Phototrophicaceae; genus JAEZAF01. The sequence goes on along the minus strand of JAEZAF010000051.1, from coordinate 3,507 downwards.
GCGCGGAGAGGACGCCAGGCTGGACGAATTTCTGGATCGCCAGCGCACCGTGCAGGAAGAATGGCGTAAAAAGCTGGGCTATACCAAAAAGGAAGTCGAGACGGCTTATTCGTTTGTCGGTTGGGCGGATCGCCTCTCGCTGATCCTGTGCCGCCGTGAATTACCAGAGCGCGAGCGCGAACTGGACATCGCCCCCGGCCCGGATGGTGAGATGATCCGCATCATGCAGCGGGCCGATGAGTCGGTTGTCGTCCGTCCGTGGATCTTCGAAGAGGATGAGCTGACGGTCTCGGTGGAAGTCCGCCGTCTGCATCAGTTGAAGTTCAAAAGCGAAGCCGAACTTCAGCGTGCCCTCGACGAAGCCGAGATTGAAATCCGCGAATGGCATTTCCGCAAGTAGAGCATCCGGGCAGTCGATAGGGCTTCAGGCATATCCTATCCCTGCTGTAAATCGCGGAACAGCTTTTCATGTTCAGTGCGGATACACAGATCCTGCGCGAAGTTCAGCCCGGCCTGAATAGCCTTGGCGCGGGCTTCATCGTCAATCACGGTCTCCTGTGCCCAGACGGTATCTGCCCCGATCGCAATCGCCTCATCTACCACTTCCTGCAGATAGCGTGAATTGCGGAAGACATCGACGATATTCACATGTTCAGGCAGATCCTTCAGCGAGGCGTAAACCGGCTCGCCGTCGATTTCTTCGATGGTGGGGTTCACGCTGTAGACCGTAAAGCCCTGCTCTTTCAGATACTCGCCGACCTCATAGCTGCTGTAATAGTGGTCATTTGAACGCCCGACGATGGCGATCACCGGCGAGTTGATCAGGATGTCACGCAGCGCCTTCGGGTCTTCATTCAGATAGGTTCCAAAGCTCATGTTCGTTCCTCTGATGCACGGATAATGCCTGCAAGGATCGTGATCCATCAATTCTTGCACAGAATCGCGGATTGCCGCACATTTTTTCAGCGCTTACACATGATCAGGCTTCAGACACCGGACGTCTCAACCTGTGCCATCATATCCAACATCACAGCGGCCCAACTGAAGGTCCCGCCGCCCAGCCCCTGCCCGGTGATCGGGTGATAATATTCCCAGAAGCCGGACATTTTAATCAGATCGAAACTGCGCTCTGCCAGTTCCCGCGCCAGATCGTGATAACCATAGCGCCGCAGCCCGCTGAAGATCAGCCAGTTGACACACGGCCAGACGTTGCCGCGCCAGTAGACATCCGGCGCGAATGCGGGTGAGTCGGTCGGCGAGGTCGTCACCGGATACGGCGTCCAGAAGCGGGGTTGGCGCAGCCGTTCCACCAGTGCCGCCGCCTGTGTTTCAGTCGGGCAGCCGCCGAACAGCGTCATGAACTGCGCCGCACTGTCCAGCCTGATGGGTTCTTCTGCCGCGCCGTTCAGGTCATACGGAAGGCCGTCGAAGATCATCTTCGTTCGGAATGCTTCGCGGATCATCTCCGCCCGCTGGTGCAGTGCGTCGGCCTCATCCGATTTCCCCAGAATTCCGGCGATCTCCGCCAGCGCTTCGAGGTCTGCGACCCGGATCGCGTTATATTCCATCGTTTCGACCACAAACGATCCGATTTCGGTCAGCGCTGCGGCATCGGTCTGATATTCCATGATGACCTTTGCCAGCTCGTGCCGCGCACTCCGGCTCGCCTCATGCGTGAAGTGATTGATTCGCATCGGAGCATCCCAGCGGGGCAGGGCATCCCCGCCGCATTCCCACGGATGGATCAGCGCGACCAGATGATCCCCATCGGGATCACGCCGCCGGTCGAACCAGTCGTGATAGGCCAGTACACGGTCGTAGATCGTCTCCAGAAAGGCGCGGTCTTCACTGTGCGGATAGACCAGCATAGCAGCGACTGCGATCAGCGGTGGCTGGGTGATGGCGCTGCGTTCGTCGGTATTCCACAGCCACGCGCCACCCCCGCGCCAGTAATTGCAGTGTGGGATCATCCCGGCATCCGGGCCATCCTGCACCTGTCGGGCTGTGAGTGCGATCAGCTCGTCCTGCGCCATCTGCGGATCAATCCAGCGCCATGCGATGGCGTGAAAGCACGAATCCCACATGAACTGATTGGCGTAATCCTTGCGCCCAAAGTCCTGATTATCCAGTGAGGGGGCGGTATAGCGGTAGCCGTCAATCGAAATGCGGTTCGCGGACAGGATGTCCTCGGCTTTTCTGAACCACATCCTCACTTCATCGGAGAGCGCCATAGCAGGAGTCCTTTCAACGATAAAGCATCAAAGCCTGATTGTAGCCAACTTGTCCGACTTTGAAACATCGTTTCAGGCTGACTGATTGGTCGTTGTATCCCCTTCCCAGGCATGGGATCATAGAGGGATGCATCGCAAACTAAACCCCTAGAGAAATTTTCCCGAATATGACTTATGAACACGAATACAATCTGCCTGTTTTAGCCACCTGTGACGCCCTGATCGTCGGCGCATCCTTCGGCGGGATCGCTGCCGCGCTGTCCCTCGCCAGCGCCGGACGCCGTGTGATGCTGATCGAGCCGCGCACCTATCCGGGACAGGAGATCACGGCTACCCTGCGCCCCTGGATCATTGTCCGCGAAGGACAGATGCTCTCGCCACTGCTGAAATCCACACTGCTGACGGCTGGGAACATCGACAGCGAGTCGTCCATCCGGCCCGGTGAATACCCGCTGAACATGGACGCGGTAAAGCTCCATCTGGAAGAACTGCTGCTCGAAGCCGGTGTCAGAATCCTGTACGCCAGCCTCGTGACGCAGGTCCTTGCGCCGGACGGTCAGCTTCAGGGTGTGGTAATCGGTAATAAATCTGGTCGGCAGGTGATCCTGTGTGATCTGCTGCTGGATACATCCGAGACGGCATTGGTCGCACGGCTGTCCGGTGAAGGCTTCGAGCCATCCCCTGATACCGCACGGTATCGTCGCACGCTGGAATTTGATGGCGTGAAAGATGATCTGCCAGAGGCTGTACCGCACACGGTGAACGACCTTCCGGTAACACTGCACAAAGGCTATCGCGAGAAAGGTCATGTGCTGCTCGAGTGTGAGATGGAACTGCCATTCGGCACACCGGACGGTTTCGGCCTTTCTGTCCGTGAGACACAGGCACGGCGCGCGACAATGGCGCTGGCTGCGGAACTGATCCACACCGTCCCGGCATTTGAGGGGGCCTATCTGTCTGGTGCGAGTTATGAGTTGCATGGCCTGTATACACGGCGACTGATGCAGCGTGAACTCGAATGGATAACGGGTTTTCAAACTGATGAATTTCAAATGACTGCATTTGCCGGAAGCCTTCGCGGCATCTGGTATCTGAATGAAGCAGTATTGCTGGACGACACATCGCCGGAAGCCTTCTGCGATCCTGCGTTTAGCAGTGAGGTCGGTACAGCGTTAGGGGACTGGCTGGCCGGTCACTGGGATGAGGCGAAAAGCCGCCCCAGCACAGCGCCGGTTGAAAGCATCCATGATCACGATCAGCGTTTACTGGTCACGGA
>JAEZAF010000048.1 GCA_023430545.1 Chloroflexota bacterium | reverse complement strand
GCGGTTAACCGGGATCATAGACCTTTGCGCCGATGGTCAGCGGGTCACCAATCGGAAGCTGGCCTTTGGTCTTCAACTGCCAGCGGCCTGTGATGATTTCATCCCCTGCACCGGCAGATGGAGTGATACCCTCGAACTCGAGCGTGTAATCATCACCTACCTCGACGCTTGGCAGGATGGTAAAGCGGCTGGCCCGGAAGTTCTCGCCGTCCACGAATTCCAGGCTCGCCAGACCTTCCCACGGACAGGTGCCGGTATTCTGAATGCGGATATGGGTGCGGTACGGGCTGTTGACGCGGAAGAAGCCGTCTGCTGTGCCGCCGATGTCTTCCCGGCTGATGATGGCGTAGTCGAATACACAGGCGGCGGTTGTGGCGGTTCGCTCGATGGCTGCCGTCTGTGTGGCGTTCGGGGTCGGGGTGTTGGTCGGTGTTGTGGATGGCGTCAGTGTTGGCGTGCTGGTAGGTGTTCGCGTTGGCGATGGCGTGTGTGTTGCTGTCTCGGTGGCCGGGGTCAGCGCAGCGGTCACCTGATTCTGCGCGGCGGCATCCTCTGTGACTTCGGGAGTGGCGACCTGTGCCGATACTTCGGTTTCTGCTGCCGATAAGGTTGGCGACTCGGTAGGTGTTTCAGTAATCAGCCAGCCGACCAGCGGTGCAATCGGGAAGATACCGTTGACCGCGCCGCCGACGTAGATCCCGCCGATGGTGATGAACAGGCCGATAATCAGCAGCAGCAGCGCCGCCGGAAGCCGCCGACCTTCGGGCCGGGACTGGCGTGCTTCAGTCGTCAGCAGTTTGACATCATCGACTGGTGGCAGCTTGATTTTAGGCAGGATCAGCGTGGTGGGGTCCAGCCGTGAGGGTGCGGTTTCCAACACATCAAGATCAGAGAGCAGATCCTGTGCGGTCTGATAGCGATCGTCCGGCGATTTCGCCAGCAGCTTCTGGATGATCTTGTCCACCGCGGGCGGCAGATGCGGCTCAGTGGTCCGCACAAAGGGCACCGGCTCGTTCATGTGCTGAAGGATCATCGCCATCGGTGTTTCGCCACCGAAGGGAAGCTGCCCGGTGAGCAGTTGAAACATGATCACACCCAGCGAGTAGAGATCCGAGCGCTCATCGCCGGGTTCACCAGCCCCCTGTTCCGGGGACATGTAGGCAGGCGTGCCGATCAGCCCGCCGCCGGTTGCGGTAAAGTTTCCGGAGTTCACCAGTTTGGCGATACCGAAGTCCGTCAGGACGACGCGGTCATTTTCCTGACGATCCAGCATCAGGTTAGCGGTCTTCACGTCGCGATGGATCACGCCGCGCTGATGCGCGTAGGCGAGTGCTTCTGCGGCCTGACGCACCGTTCTGATCGTCTGAGACAGGGTGAGTTTGCCGGTGTCGGCGGTCTCGTCCTGAAGGTAGTCCTTCAGTGTCGGGCCGTCGATCAGCTCCATCACCATGTAGTAGCTGTCTGATTCTGGCTCGTAGTCAAAATCATAGACCTGGACGATGTTGGGGTGTTTCAGCTTTGCGATATTTTGCGCTTCACGCTCGAAGCGTGCCTTGAACTGCTTCTCGTCAGAGAGGAAGCTGTGCAGCACCTTGATCGCTACATAGCGGTCGAGCGGCGGGTGATAGGCGCGGTAAACCTCTGCCATCCCCCCACGGCCAAGCCGTTGCAGCACTTCGTAGCGGCCAAACGTCCGATGCTTCACCAGATTATAAAACCTTAATCAAACCAACATCAAAGATAACAGCCAGAAAGTATACTGCAACTTCAGGTGGCTCTCAACTACTGTGTGACACGATCTGAGGTGACGGATATTTTCTAATCTGGTATGATTTTACGCTTGAACAGCCGTCTTTTGAGTTAATTTCTGCTCAAAACCACTGTTTTCGCACTGTAAACAGATTAGAATCCTCAGTTGTAAAAGGAAAACGCATGAATCAAGCCTTTACCGCAGCACCTCATCATGATGTTCTGGTTCTGCTTGTTCAGGTGGCTGTGCTGCTGCTGGTGGCGCGGGTTCTGGGCGAAATCGCGCAGCGTCTGGGGCAGTCGTCAGTCGTCGGCGAGATTCTGGCCGGTGTGCTGCTTGGCCCGTCGCTGCTCAGTGGACTGGTACCCGCCATCGGGGAATGGCTGGTGCCGCATAATCAGACACAGGGACATCTGCTGGAACTGGTTGCCATGCTTGGCGTCATGTTTCTGCTGCTGATCACCGGGCTGGAGACCGATCTGGGGTTGATCCGGCGGCATGCGAGAACAGCGGTCAGCGTCTCGCTGGGGGGCATCACCTCGATGTTTCTGGCAGGATTTGTAATGGGCCAGTTTATCCCGGATGATCTGCTTGTCAATCCATCCGAGCGGCTGGTATTTGTGCTGTTCTGGGCGACCGCGCTGTCGATCTCCGCGATCCCGGTGATTGCAAAAGTGCTGCTGGACCTGAAGCTGATGCGCCGCGACATCGGGCAGACGATTATCGCCGCTGCCATGCTGGATGACTCGATTGGCTGGACGCTGTTATCAGTCGTGATTGGTCTGGCAAGTGGGGTGGCGATCAATGCGGGGACGGTCCTCGGCTCGGTTGTGAAGGTGCTGGCCGTGCTGATTCTCGGCCTGACGGCTGGACGATGGCTTATCAGCCGTGCGCTGTCGTTTATCCAGAACTATGCGATCAGCCGTGACCGTGAATTGTCGCTGGTGATTATCGCCATGTTCATCGGTGCGGCCATCACGCAGGCGCTTGAACTGGAAGCGCTGCTTGGTGCTTTCATCGTCGGGATTGCACTCGCGCAGATTCCGACCCTGACCAGCGAAACTGTTCACCGTCTGGAAGCGATCACCTTTGGTATTTTCTCGCCGATTTTCTTTGCGGTCGCTGGGCTGAAGATCAATATCACGACGCTGCTGACTCCACGACTGCTGCTGCTGCTGGCCGTCGTGCTGGTCGTCGCCATGATTTTTAAGGTGGGCGGTAATTATCTGGGTGCAAGGATTTTTGGCAGGCGCGATCACTGGTCAGGCTTGTTCTTCGGATTTGGCCTCAATACCCGTGGCTCGATGGGAATTATCATCGCCAATATCGGCCTTTCTCTGGGGCTTATCTCTCAGGACCTGTTCTCGATTCTGGTGGTGAATGCCATCATTACCTCACTGATTGCGCCGCCTGCGCTGCGGGCGATTATCCGGCGGGTGGAAGTCACAGAGGATGAGCGTACCCGTCTGGAACGCGAAGCCTTGCTGGAAACCAACCTGATTGCGAACGTCCGCCGTGTGCTGCTGCCGGTGCGTGTGCGCCCCGGTGCAAGCCCGGTGCATACGATTGAAGCCCGTATTCTGGACCGTCTGGGGCAGGGGAATAATCTGGCCGTCACCCTGCTGAGCGTCGCAAGCCCCGGAGAGGAAGCCACCAGCAGTCAGTATATCAATGAGCTGGTGAAGCAGAAATTTGGCAGCTATACCGTCAATAAGAAAGTTGTCACCAGCGATAACCCGCATGATGTGATCCTTGACGAAGCGCATCGCGGCTATGACCTGCTGGTGCTGGGGGCGACCCAGAAGACACAGGATCAGCGCTCACTGTTCAATCCGATTATTGACTATGTGGTGAGGCTTGCGCCGTGTCCGTCGCTGATCGTCCATGCGGCCACACTGGAAGAAGACTGGCAGCCGCGCCGCGTTCTGGTGCCAACTAACGGATCTCAGGAAGCCAAGCGCGCCGCTGAAGTCGCGTTCTCGCTGCTCAGCGGTCAGCCGGATGTCGAAGTCAAGGTGCTGAATGTGATTCAGGCCGTGCAGACTGTGACTGAAGCTGATAACTATCGCATGATCCAGCGGCAGATGGGGATCGCGCAGGGGATTGTCGATGAAGTGCAGGCGCTGGGGAATTCATTCAATGTACCGACGCAGACACTGGTCGAGGTGGCAGGGCGTCCTAACAGTATGATCATCGAAGTGGCCGAAGCCGAAGAGACAGACCTGATTATCCTCGGTGTCGCCGCTCGTGCAGGCTCAGAACGGCTTTATCTCGGGCCGATGGTCGAGTACATCCTGACGCATGCCCCGTGCCCGGTGATCGTGGTGAATGCGGCGTTTTAGGCTGACCTCATCCCCTAACCCCTTCCTTTCAAGGTTAGGTATTTTCATTGAATCTTACAGAACGCCCGGACAACGCAGGCCTTGTCCCTACAAAATACGTGGGGGAGGTAGGGACAGGGCAGGCCTGTCCGATGTAACCATATGAACTGAAAATCAAATACCTACCCCTGAAAGCTAACCCCTTCTCCACACTGGAGAAGGGGATCTAAAACCGCTATGCACCATAATTCTGAATATCAGGTAACCCACAGGTTTACCGCGTGCTGTCGGCGTCTCTGGTGTCAGTCTTCACCCTTCGGTTGGTCCAGCGGCGGGGTGGGCAGGACTTCTTCCACCAGATCGGTGGCCTCGGTGATGGCTTCGGAGACGACTTCGTCCAGTTTTTCCGGCGGACGATCATCGGTGGCGCGTTCTTCGCGGATATCCGGCATGGCTTCCGGCAGGATCAGACCGCGACCGAGCGCGTCTTCGGCGGCGGCGATGGTGTCCTTGACCAGCAGCATGTCGATGCCTTTTTCCCGCAGACGTTCCGCCAGTTGATGGACCTGCTGATCGCGTGATTCAAGGATGGTGACATCACGGATGTAGATGACGCGGACGCGTCCCGGATAGCGCTCCGCCAGCTCGGTGTAAATCTCCGGGTCCATCTGGCCGCTGTCACCAATCATGATGAAGTTCAGATGTGGGTAGGCTTCCATGATCTTCTGCACGGCATCGGATTTGTGGGTGCGGTGGCCTTCGTCGTAGACCTCCGGAAAGCCGAAATTACGCAGGAACAGGGTGCCAATCGGGATCTCGCGGACGGTGAAGAAGTCCAGTATCAGGTCATACAGATTCCAGGGGCTGCTGCTGACGTAATAGATTGGGTTGTAACTCTGCCTGGTGCCGTTCTGCAGGGCGCGGTAGAAACCTGCGACACCACTGAAGGGCAGGCGCGTGCGCGAATTTTGCAGGAAGGTATTTCGCGCCATCTTGACGAGGTTGACGGCGTCCGTCTGGATGACAGTATCATCCAGATCGCTGATGATGCCGTATTCTGCGCTCTTCGGCGGCAGAATGACCTGCCCGACGGCGGTGACATCGGGCAGGCCCTCCGCGACGTTAGCATCTGCTGGCAGTCCGACCAGCTTAAAATGCACATCATGCAGCATCCGTTTAGCGTCCAGCGGCTTTTCGAGCGTCAGATCCACGTCGAAGAAGCCCTCTTCATCCGCGACAACTTTCGCCGTCTGTCCATTGACGGTGACCTCAACCACAGCAAACGGGATCTCGTCCGAATTGACACGGCGATAGGCGTTCAGCAGGTTTTTCCAGAGCTTATCGGCATCGGTCGCGGGTGTCAGTCCATTATCGTACAGTGCGCGTGCGCGCATCTGGATTTCGGTTTCGGTCGCATAGCCGATATACGGGATAATCTGGACCCTGCGTCCTTCGGGATGGAGGCGGGCTTCCAGACGTGATTTGAGGCGGTCAATGTAGTCTTCCACATGATCGGTGATATCGCGCAGCAGATTCCTGATCATCGGGTTTCTCCTGTCTGAAGTGAGCTGTCCGCACCGGCTGGCGATGCTTCCAGAGCAGACCGCATCGGGCCGGTGTGCTTTTCTTGTAGCACAGATCGAGTTTTCTGAAAAGTGGATGCATATCTGCTGCGCGGGCAGCGGTTGGTCTAGTCGGGCCTTCGGTTCTAGGTTACACTGAAGCCACGGACAGGTTGACTCTTAAAAAGGAGCCATGTCAAACATGTCGTTTTCAATCAGGTCTTTTAATTATTCTCTCAAGCGCGGGGCGTTGATGATGGTACTGCTGGCACTGGCCGCAGCCACATCGATGGTCTTCGCACAACAGGGTGATCGAACACTTGCACCTGGTATCCCCGCCGCTGGCGAACTGACAGATGATAGCACGATTCAGGTTTACACCTTTACGCTGGAAGAGGCGGGTGATGTCAGCCTTGAGATCTCGGCGGATGAAGGTCTTGTGCTGAGCACCGTCATCACCGACGCGGGTGGGCAGCAGATCGCTCAGGCGATTGACATCGCCAACAGCGGCGTGTTCGGCTACAACCGACTTCCGCTTGAAGCTGGAACTTACTATCTGACCATCCTGCCGACACCGGGTTCGAACAGTTCCCTGACAGGCGGCTTCGAAGTACTGCTGACGGGTGATACCGTCGGCGGTTCCACAGTGACAGAAGTCGCGGCGACGGAAGAGGCGGATGTCACCGATGAAGTCGATGCGACTGACGAGCCGGATGCCACCGATGAACCCGCCGCGACCGAAGAAGCTGATGGCACAGAAACATCCCTGCCGACGCGCACATTCCCCCCGCAGGAGATCCTCGCCAGTGGCATTCAGGTCAGCCTGACATGGCCGACGACCTCGGACCTTAACCTTCAGGTGCGCGATCCAGTGGGCCGCAACCTCTTTTTTGACTCCACGACCACCGATAACGGCGGTTCGTTTGGCTTTGATGTCAACGGGCTGTGCGAAGTGCTGATTGGTGAAGATGAAACCGCGACTGAAACCGCACAGTGGGCCGCTGGCCCGGTCGCGACAGGCAGTTATGAAGTGATGGTGTTCTACCGTCAGGACTGCCAGAACGTAGGCCCGGTGGCATTTGAAGTGAACGTCACAGTGAACGGCGTGGCGCTGGACCCGATAGAAGCCACCCTGCAGCCGCCAACTGGCAATGCCTCGACGGTTTATCTTGGAAGCTTTATCGTCGATGTCGATGGTGAGGCAGTGCTTGGCCCGCAGGGACCGTACCAGGATACGCGTGTGCTGCCGGAAACTGCCGATACCTATCTGGCCGCGGATATCACCCCGCTGACACTCGATACCGCCGTGACCGGGACGATCACATCTGACCAGTATTATCAGATGTACTCGTTTGAGGCCGCCGCCAATGAACCGCTGACGGTTTCACTCACCGCGCAGAATGGCAACCTCGATACCCTGCTGCTGATCTTCGATCAGAATGGGAATATCGTGGCCGATAACGATGATGTCGTCAGCGCGGAGAACACGAATTCACAGGTTCAGAACCTGCGTGTGCCGACTGCCGGGACCTACTATGCGATGGCGACACGCTACGGTAAGGATGTGGGTGGGACCGAGGGGAATTACGAGATTCTGCTGTCGGGTATCAGCATTGAAACCCCGCAGGAAATCACCTCACTCAGCCTGCCGCGTGGGGAAATTGAAGTGCTGCTGACATGGAATACCAATGCCGATCTTCAGCTTCTGGTGCGCGATCCAGTCGGGGCCTCGGTCTATGATGATCAGCGGAGCGTTCCATCAGGTGGAATCCTCCAGTCCACAGGCAATATCAACTGTACGGTCTCGCCGACCACGCCGCCCGCGTATTACACCTACTGGCCGTTAGCCCGTGCCGGTGCGTATGAGGTGGATATCTGGTTCCAGAACGCCTGTAACGATAACACCCCAGTAACGGCTAATCTTTTCATCTCGGTACGGGGTGAAGCCGTATTCGAGACACAGATCCCGATCGCGCCGGATCAGCACTATGTGCTCGGCTTTGAAATCGACAACAATAACAACACCGTCGTCTATGAGGGCGGTATCCTCGGCGGGCTGGAAACAATCAGCCTCACCAGTGAAGAAGCTGTGCCGATTACCCCCGGTGGGACGGTACGCGGCTTCATCGGGCAGAATAACAACTTCGATCTGTGGACGTTTGAGGGCAGTGCTGGCGATGTGGTGACGATTTCGATGTTGCGCCAGAGCGAGTCGCTGGATACGCAGCTCTATCTGGTTGGGCCGGATGGATTCCAGGTGACGCTTGATGATGACTCCGGTGAGGGCACAAACGCACAGATTGTTGACTTTACGCTGACGGAAGACGGTACCTACACCATCGTCGCGACCGCCTACGCCACGATCTACAGCGGAACACGAGGCAACTATGGCCTGACACTTCAGGTCCAGTAGCCGAGAAACCGTATCGGGTTCACAAGATATCGTCGAAAAGGGCGAAGTGCAAAACTTCGCTCTTTTTGTTGTATGAGGTGATGTGGTGACTGTTTTATGAGAGAGAATTAAATTTGGTCTTAGTACAGTGTTTGAAATCGTCAAACATCGTATAAACGTCAGGCAAGCGTAGGCAAAATGTCTACCTGATCGTGGTAAAATAATGGCGATTGTAACGGACAAAATGTCATGCATAACAAATTTGTCGGTAACGATACAGTCTTCATTTCGTCTTTTGTAAGGCGACCGTACAGCATCGCATCAGATGCCTGTATGGACCATGAACCAATTCAGAAGGAAGGATAGCTCGATGAAACGCATACTCTATTTACTTCCGATCTTCGCACTGCTGGCTTTTGGTGGGTTCGCTGCCCAGCCAGTCAGCGCTCAGAACTCTTACGCGACGTGGCAGGCCTCGTTCTATAACAATGCCCAATTGATCGACCCGCCAGCTTATGAAGCGACCTTCAATGAGATCAACTTTGACTGGGGAAACGGCTCGCCGAACGCAGCCGTGAACAATGACGATTTCTCCGCCCGCTTCGGGACCGATGTTTTCTTTGAAGCCGGGACCTATCGCTTCACTGTCACGGTGGATGATGGCGTTCAGCTTCTGATCGATGACAAAGCGGTGCTGAATACCTATAACACCCCGCGCCCCGGTGACACGCTGACGGTCGATGTCCCGCTGACGGCGGGTGTGCATCATCTTCAGGTTGACTATCGTGAGATCAGCGGTAACGCATTCCTCAAGATGTCATGGATCGATGTGGACGCTATCCCGACACAGGTGACGACCGGTGGTAACTGGACGGCCCAGTACTACAGCAATCCGACCCTGAGCGGTACGCCGTTCCTGACCCGTGCCGAGGCCAATCCGCCGTCTTACCGTTATGGACTGGGTGCGCCGCTGAACGGCATGCCTGCTGATAACTTCTCGGTGCGCTGGTCTACTACCCAGAACCTGCCTGCGGGTAACTATGGCATTCAGGTGTATGCCGATGATGGCGTCCGCGTGTTCGTCAACGGTATCGCCTATATCAACGAGTGGCATACGTTCACTGGTCAGGGTTACACCGCGAATTTCAACCTGATCGGCGGCGCGACCAATATCGTGGTTGAATACTTCGAATCCGGCTTCGATGCGCAGATCGACTTCAAGCTGATCGCGCCGACCGGTGTCACCAATCCCACTACGCCGACGACACCGGTAACTGGTGCGACCGCAACCGTGACAGCCAGCGTGCTGAACGTCCGCAGTGAACCTTCGACCAACGGCCAGATTCTGACCAAGATCCGCCGCAGCGAGGTTTACGGTATTACGGGTGTGAACGCCAGTCGCACCTGGTACCGTCTGGATGTGGCAGGTATCAGCGGATGGGTCAGCGGGCTGTTCGTAAGCCCCGCGAATGCGGCTAATGTCCCGGTGGTGGATGGCACGGCTCCGGCTGCCGTACCGACTCTGTCCACCAGCGCCAGCGCAGATCCGACCCAGTACACAGCAGCCCCGGTCAGCAATCTGCATCTGCGGGCACAGCCGAATACTGCGGCAGACTCGCTGCTGGTGATGCCGCGTGGCAGTACCGCAGCCGTGCTGGCGCGTACCAGTGATAGCTCGTGGCTGAAGCTGAACTTCAATGGTGTGGTTGGCTGGTCAAGTGCCCGTTACCTGACGGTCACCCCGGCGCTGGTGCTTGCGGATATCCCGGTCGAATAGATCGGTCGCGTAAGCCAGCATGAACCTACCTGAGCCAGTCTGACATTTTGATGGCTGATGAAGGTAAGATGAATACCCTGCGGCCCTGTCCTAAAAGACGGGGCCGTTTTTATTTGCCATTTCAATTTAGAGTCAGGTCTCAAAATTTCGGATTATGGCAAATTCAGAGTAAAATGAAACAGATGTTTCAATCGAATCCCGGTCCTGTTCGATATCAGGCAGCGACGTGTCGAAGCTAAGGCTTGTTAAAGCTGCAAATGTTGCAATAGCTGCAAAAGGTTGGCGATCGATGTCTTTAAACAATGTGAGCGATTTACCCTACATTCCCGATGAACTGGAGCGTTTCGGTTTCGTTGGCCGCACCGAGGAAATCGACCGTCTGAGTGAACTGCTGGTCTCACCCGGATGTCGTCTGCTGACCCTGATCGGCCCAGGGGGGATTGGCAAGACTCGGCTGGCGCGGCAGATCAGCTATGAGCTGCGGCACGACTTTCCGCATGGCGTCGGTGCCGTCTGGCTGGCCCCGCTGAATGACCCGAATCTGCTGCTGCACACCCTGGTCGAGACGCTTGCGCTTCAGACACCGATGGAAGACCTTGAGCGGGAAGTATGCGATTATCTGCATGACCGGCAGATGCTGCTGTACTTCGATAACTTCGAGCACCTGGTGGATGCCGCGCCGCTGCTGACGCGTCTGCTGGATGCCGCGCCGGGACTGCGTATTCTGGTGACATCGCGCATCGCCCTGAATCTGCGGCATGAATGGGTGCGCGAGGTCAAAGGGCTGAGTTATGACGATGAAGAGAGCGAAGCCCTGCAGCTTTTCATCGAGCGAGCGCGCCTGAGCGGTTATACGCTGACACAGGATGCCCTCGAAACCGTCCAGCATATCTGCCAGATGGTGGAAGGGATGCCTCTGGCGATTGAGCTGGCTGCAAGCTGGCTGCGGTCGCTGCCGATTGAGACGATTGCCCATGAAATCGAGACGGGGCTGGATCTGCTGAAAACCCGCGACCGCGACTGGGAAGACCGTCATCGCAGTATGCGCACGGTGTTCGACTCGTCATGGAAGCTGCTGACGGAAGAGCAGCGGTGCATCATGCAGTATTTCAGCCTGTTTCGGGGCGGGGCCACCGCCGAGGCGCTGCGTGAGATTACCGGGGCGAGTGTCGATACGCTGGCGGATCTGGTCGATCAGTCGATGCTGCGAAAGGGCACGAATGGGCGCTATCAGGTCAATGAGCTGCTGCGCCAGTATGCGTTTGAACAACTTGAAGCGGGTGATGAATATGAGGACGCGATTTCGTATTTCAGCGCTTACTTTCTGACGCGTTTCATGCCACAGCTCGAACCGCAGATCAAGGATCGCCGTCATCTGGAAGCGATGCGGCGGATCGACGCTGACTTTCATAATGTGGCGGTGGCGTGGAATTATGCCCTTCAGCGTGAAGACCTGAACTCACTGGATGCCGCGCTGGAAAGCCTGCACTTTTATACCGAGATCCGTGAACGCTCGCTGGAAGGCAATACCATGCTGCAGGGCGCGGCGGAGTGCGCGGCCCGGATCGTACCCGATTCACGGACGGCGGCACGTTTTGAGACGCGCTGGCTGCGCTTCAAACTGCTGCGGATGCCCGTCGAACGGGTGGAGCTTGCGGACCTGCTGGCGAAGATCGATCATCTGCTGGCGATCTTTGAGCGCAGCGGTGATGTACGCGAACAGGCGTTTGCGCTTTATCTCAGGGGGATGGTGTTCAGCCCATTCCCGTATACTACCACCACCGCCACCATTGAGGACGAAGCGATCCAGTGTTTTGATCGCGCCACTGAGCTGTTTCAGCAGGTTGGCGATGACTTCTATACGGCTGAGACCCTGACATGGAGCGGGTGCCGATTTGACTCTGAAGAAGGGCTTGAACGGCTTCTGAAGGCACTGAAGATTCAGCAGAAGCTCGGTGAGCCGAATTCGACCGCGTGGATTCTGAATAATCTGGCGGGCATCCTGCTGAACGCTGAACGCTTCGAGGAAGCGACGGCCTATCTTCTGCAGGCCGAGAATGTGATGCAGTCTGTCGGCAGCCTGAAGGGGTTGATGTCCATTGGTCTGCTGAAGATCCAACTGATGATGCAGCGTGGTGAGTTCGACCAGGTCGCCGGAGAGGTTGGGGCATTAATTGCACGGGTGGATGCCCGTTATCCGCAGGGGATGAAAGCTTTACTGGGGGTGAGGGCGTTTGTAAAGTCGGTGCTGTACAACGATTATGCAGGTGCGCTGCGTGACGCCGAGGAAGCGTTTGGTATTCAGGCGGAACTGGTGCCACTGCACAGTACCGGTGTCTGGTGGGGGATTGCGACGACCCTGTGCAGTAACGGTCGTTTCAGCGATTACCGAATCCTTTTCCATTCTGTCTGGGAGGCGAACTGGATTTCCTCCTGCCGTGAGGATATCTGGATGATGTGCGAGGCACTGGCCCTGACGCATGAAGGGCAGTACCAGCGTGCTGCGGAAATCCTGGGGGCGGTTGAGCTGATGGCGGAGCAGACTACCCGCTGGTTTGAGGGGTGGCAGGTCGCAACTGACATGCGCAGGACGTTGCAGTCGCGGCTTGGTCAGCATGCTTTTGAGGCGGCGATGGAAGCTGGCAGCAGAGTCTCGCCCGTACAGCATATTCAGCAGATTGCCCAGCCGATGACGCAGACACGACAGGAAGCGGTCAATCGTCAGCTTGCCGATCCTCTGACCGAGCGTGAGCGTCAGGTGCTGGATCTGATCGTGCAGGGCAACAGCAATCAGGAAATCGCTGATGAACTGGTGATCGCGGTGGAAACGGTGAAAGTCCATGCCCGTAATATCTACAGCAAACTGGGAGTCAGTGGGCGAACACGGGCCATCGGTGCGGCACGGCAGCTTGGCCTGATTTAGAGGTATCAGGCGTACCTCTCGGTAAATACCTCTTTTTGTACCTCTGAATACCTCCTGGGGGTGATGTGTGAGAGGGTCCTGAAAACGTACTATAAGGACAGATAACACATACCGCAGAGCTACAAAAAAGGGGAAACTGTCATGAACTGGTTACGCAAAATTTCTGAACAGGCGGATCAGATGGTGGGTACGCTGGATTCCACACTCCAGCAGCCGGTGACCGATGCGATGGTCTTCAAACCGTTGTATCAGACTGATCTCAATACGGATGGGGCTTCAGCCACCACGATATCGGAACCTTCCACGGAACCGTGCCCACCGTCGGGTGGCGAGACGGTATATCAGGACGGCGTGCGCGACAGCCAACCCGGTTATGCACCGCGCCTGAAGCCCGCGTGATGCGACACAAAATCGCACAACCGCATGTACACCTGTTACGGCCAGCAGCGATGCTGGTCGTTTTGATTCTGGTCAGGTGACGCCGGCGAAGTGCAACAGGTTGTCTCTGATCGACGTATATCGACTATACTGAGGACACCTCACGATGAGTGCCCAGCGGCGGGCGAAGGGATGAAATATGAGACAGTTTGACGACATTGAGAACCTCGACGAACGGGTGGATGCCTATGTGCAGCGCCAGAAACGGATCGCACGGTTTGTGTTTCTGGGTGTCAATGCCGTGCTGTTTTTCATCTTTGCCTTCGTCAGCCTGATGGTGGTGACAAACACACCGGAGCTGGCATCGCTGAGTGAAGACGCGCAAGGTGCCCTCATCGCGGGCGGGATACTGCTGACGACTGGCTGGGCGATGAGCCTTCTCTTTCAATTCATCTCCGCGATCTTTGATACGGGTATCGGTGATGCATCCATGCGTCAGCAGGCGCTGACGCGGGTGATGGCCGAACACATGCTGGAAACAAGCCGACTGCGCCGTCGTGAGAAGACCAAACGCGGCGAGGACTATGAAGACGGTGGTCGGATGGTGCTGGGCGAAGATGGCGAACTGGTCGAGCTTCAGGCGCACGATGGCGAAAGCGATCATCTGATGGAAGAATACTACAACCAGCAGGAGCAGCGTCGTCAGCGGCGCTGAGTGTGTCGCGTGCGTCATTACGGGTAATATCGTGGCGCTCCAAGCGGTCTGGATACTATATCCGTGTATCGAAAGCAGAGTCACTCATATGTCGGAAATCGACCTCAATTCACTGGAAGTCGTTAATAATACCGAAGCCAATCGGTTTGAGATCCAGCTTGATGGCGGCGATATTGCCCTGATCCAGTACATGATTAACGGGCCGAATATCATCATGCATCACACGGAAGTGCCGCCCGCCTATGAAGGACAGGGGATCGCCGGTAAGCTGGCGAAATACGCGCTCGACTGGGCGAAAAACGAGGGCTACAAGGTCAACCCGCTGTGCCCGTATATCAAGAGCTATATTAAACGTCACACTGAATATCAGGACAACGCCTTCGGATTTCCAGCCGGGTGACTGGATTTAACGGGTGCTTGACAAAGCCTGAAAGCACGCTATCCTTAGCGGCCATGATGAACCCGATGAAATCAATGAACCGACGTCCGCGCCAGCATCCTCTCCGCATAGGTTTGCTGTCTTAGCGTGTGCGTCGGCTGAACATCCCGTTCAACCGATTAACGAGACCCCGAACCTGCTTCGGGGTCTTTTTTGTAAACATCTCAAGCCTGATGAGGAGCATTTCCAACTATGAGTACTGAAGCTGCACCCGACTCGGTGGTCAACACTGGCGCGACCTCCAAACAAAAGGTCAAAAAAGTCGTGCTGGCGTACAGCGGCGGGCTGGACACATCGGTCATTGTCCCGTGGCTGCGTGAAAATTATGATGACTGCGAAGTGATCTGCTTCTGCGCAGATCTGGGACAGGAAGAAGAGCTGGAAGGCCTGGAAGAGAAAGCGATTAAATCCGGTGCCAGCAAGCTGTATATCCGTGACCTGCGCGACGAATTCCTGCGCGATTTCATCTACCCGACGATGCAGGCGGGTGCGGTCTATGAGCGTGAATACCTGCTCGGTACGTCATTCGCCCGCCCGCTGATCGCCAAGCATCTGGTGGAGATCGCGGAAATCGAAGGCGCAGACGCGATCGCCCACGGCTGCACGGGCAAGGGCAACGATCAGGTGCGATTTGAACTGACGGTGATGGCGCTCAACCCCAAGCTGAAGGTGATCGCCCCGTGGCGTGACTGGCATATCCGCAGCCGTCAGGATGCGCTGGAATACGCCAGAAAGCACAATGTACCCGTGGCCGCAACCGAAAAGTCGATTTACAGCCGTGATCGCAACCTGTTCCACCTGAGCCACGAAGGCGGCCTGCTGGAAAATCCGTGGAACGAACCGGAAGACGAGATGTTCCAGCTTTCGGTTTCGCCGGAACAGGCCCCGGATGAGGCCGAGTACGTCGAGATCGGCTTCGAGAAGGGCGTGCCGGTCAGCGTCAATGGTGAGGCACTTGATCCGGTCGAACTGTTCTCTGTCCTGAACGACATCGCCGGACGGCATGGTGTAGGCCGGGCGGATATTGTCGAAAATCGCCTGGTCGGGATGAAGAGCCGCGGCGTGTATGAGACTCCCGCCGGGACGGTGATCCACCGCGCCCACCAGCTTCTGGAAAGCATCTGCCTCGACAAGCACACCATGCACTATAAGGACTTCGTCGCGGTCAAGTACGCAGAACTGGTTTACAACGGGATGTGGTACACCCGTCTGCGTGAAGCGCTGGACGCCTTTGTGCAGGTGACGCAGGAACTGGTGACCGGCACGGTGCGCCTCAAGCTGTACAAGGGCAATATCATCGTGGCCGGACGCAAAAGCCCGTTCAGCCTGTACCGTGAAGACTATGCTTCCTTCGGTGAAGAAGATGTCTACAACCAGAAGGACTCCGAAGGCTTCATCACGCTGTTTGGCCTGCCGATGAAGGTCGAGGCGCTGCTGAATATCGACGGCGGCGGCCAGAGCCGGTATCGCAAGCCGGATTACAGCGTCTTCAAGCGCGACTGACGCGGCCAGATTGCAGCCGTTTGTGGCACTTTGCGGCGCAATTGTGCTGCAATACGGGCATGTCAACGACCGTTCAGTCTCAAAACCGGCTTGCAGCGGCAGCAGCAGCGTAAAAAAATGTGCTGCTGCTGTAACCTCACCCCTCAATCCCCTCTCCATGCAAAACCTGTTTTGCCGGAGAAGGAGGGTGGGGGGGATGAGGTCCCCTGACATCGAGAGGTGTAGCGGATGCCCCGACATACAAGGCATGTATGGCGTCCCTGCGCGATGGGTGTAGGGTCGGGATTCTTGCCGACCGTTTGTACTGAGCGGTGGATGGTCCCTGCAATATCTATAGTGGCGGACGTGAAGCACATAGGCATTAAGGTAAGGGACGCACGGCGGAAAAGCCCCCCTATCCCCGACCCTTTCCCCCACTCGCTACCGACGGGAAGAGCATCCGTCGTTCGCTCCAAGGGAAAGGGAGAAAAACAGGTCGCGGAAGAAGTAAAGTCCTCACCCGTCAACGGGGGAGGATTTAGGTGGGGTTCTACCGTGCCGGTTAGAGAATATAGACTTTCGCGCTTAACTTAATGCGTATGCGCTGAAGCATGTCCCTACAGGGTTTTGCGAGGATGGGGCGGTGATCAGTGGTGATGGTTGGCACAGGATGACAAAGAAAGGATAGTTCATGGGGTTATGGGGTGGTCGGTTCAGTGAACCGAGTGATGATGATCTGCGGGCGCTGAATGACAGTATTTCGTTCGACAAACGCCTATACGCGCAGGATATCGCGGGCAGTACGGCGTATGCAAAGGCGCTGGTCGGGGCGGGGGTGCTGACAGGTGATGAGAGTGCGGCGATTGTCAGCGGTTTGCAGACGGTGCTGGATGAGTTTGAGCGCGGGGCGTTCGAACTCCAAACTGGTGATGAGGATATTCATACGGCGGTCGAGCGCCGGTTGACGGAGCTGATCGGCGCGGTGGGGGGCAAGCTGCACACCGGACGCAGCCGCAATGATCAGATTGCGACGGATATGCGCCTGTGGACGCGTGAAGCGCTGGCGAAGCTCGACGGTCAGGTGAAGACGCTGCAAATCGCGCTGATCGAAAAGGCGGAACAGCATCTTGAGACGCTGATGCCGGGTTATACACATGTGCAGCCTGCACAGCCGATCACCGCTGCGCACTGGCTGATGAGCTTCGTCTGGATGCTGTCGCGTGATCGTGAACGGCTGGCGGAGATCAGCGCACGGGTCAATATCAATCCGCTGGGATCAGGCGCGCTGGCGGGTACGCCGCTGGATATTGACCGGCAGTTCCTGACAGACGAACTCGGATTTCATTCGTATAGTCACAACAGCCTCGATGCGGTCAGTGACCGGGATTATGTCGCGGAAACCCTGTTTGCCGCTTCACTGCTCAGCACACACCTGAGCCGACTGGCGGAAGATGTGATTATTTACAGCAATCCGCTGTTCGGATTTATCACGCTGAATGACCGCTACAGCACTGGCTCCAGCCTGATGCCGCAGAAGCGCAACGCTGATCCGATGGAACTGGCACGCGGCAAAACAGGGCGGCTGATCGGACATCTGGCCGGCTTCCTGACGACGCTCAAGGGGCTGCCGAGTACGTATAACAAGGATATTCAGGAAGACAAGGAACCGCTGTTCGACACCTTTGACACGCTCGATATTGTGCTGCCGGTGGTAACCGCGATCATTGTGACACTTCAACTCAACACCGAGAAGATGCGGGCGGCGCTGGCAGATGAAATGCTGGCGACCGATCTGGCCGATTATCTGGTGCGGAAGGGGCTGCCGTTCCGTCAGGCACATCACGTGGTGGGTGGGGCGGTACAGGCCGCTGCTGCACAGCAGATCCCACTGTCGCAGCTTCCGCTGAAAACGCTGCGCGGGCTGTCTGATCTGTTTTCGGATGATGTGCACGAGGTGTTCGACTTCCTGAAGTCCGTCAGCCTGAGACGTGCCCCCGGTGGGCCTGCACCGGACGCGGTACGCGAGCAGATCCGGGCGGCGAAAGCGCGTCTGTAACGGACCTGTAAGGGATTTGTCACTTCTGTACAATTTCCGCTAGTCAGATCTTATGAACTTTTGCGGGGTGCAGACCAATTCATTGACACGGGTTTCATTCCCCGTTAACCTTTACATCAGTGTATTGACACCAGATTACGAGTATCAAGCATGGCAATCCCTACTTCCACACCCACCGCTGATCCGATCAGCGGACTGGCCATTATCCTTAGCATCGTCGTTGCTCTCGTCCTTATTATTGGGGTCGGGTGATTTGGCTTGGGCGGTGTGAGTAGGTTCTGACGAACTGAAGTAAATGGAAGCCCCCAAGCCTGGGGGCTTTTTATTTACAAGGTTACTTTTAGAAAATCACTTTCAGGTAAAGCAGAAACAGGTTCAGGATTAAGCAGGAATTCAGCATGAGACAGCAGGGTAATCATCGTTTTCAGCAGACAGCCACACCCGCCGGGGCCACCGGTCAGGGGATGGGTGCGCCTGCGCCTTTCACGTCTCAGACCCATGCTGCGATGTCACCTGCCAGCCGCACGTCGGCCCGTCGTATGAGCCATGCTGCGGATACCGCCGTCCACTTCCGACGCGCTTCCAATGATCTTTAAACGAAGAAGATCGGAAGCGCGTTTTTATTTCGCTCAACGCTATTGAACGCTCAATGAAATTGATACAGTCGAGGTACAAGGAGAACTCATGAATTACGGGGAACTGATCTGGCGAAATGGTGAATTCGTCAAATGGGAAGATGCGACCGTCCATGTCACCACCCACGCGCTGCATTACGGGTCGAGTGTGTTTGAGGGTATCCGCGCCTATGCCACCGACAAGGGGCCAGCGGTCTTCCGGCTTCAGCCACACACGCGGCGGATGGTCGATAGCTGCAAGATCGCACGGATCGACCTGCCTTATGACGAAGCGGCGCTGAATGAGGCGGTCGTCGAGACGATCCGACGCAACGGTCACGAGTCATGCTATATCCGTCCGCTGGCGTTTCGCGGGGCGGGGCCGATGGGCCTGGAAGGGCGCAAGAACCCAACCGAAGTCATCATCATGACATTCGAGTGGGGGCGCTACCTCGGCAGCGAAGCGATCGACAACGGCGTGGATGTGCAGGTCAGCTCATGGCGGCGCAGCGCACCCGGCTCGGCGGCTTCGCTGGGGAAGATCGGCGGGCAGTACGTCAACAGCCAGTTTATCAGTATGGAAGCGCACGACAACGGCTTCACCGAAGGCATCGCGCTCGATGTTTACGGCTATGTCAGCGAGGGCGCGGGTGAGAATATCTTCGTCATCAAGGATGGGAAGGTGTACACACCCGGCTCATGGAATTCGATCCTGCTGGGGGTTACCCGTGACAGCGCGCTGACACTGCTGCGCGATATGGGTTACGAGATCCGGTTTGAGCCGATTGCCCGTGACATGCTGTACCTGGCGGATGAGATCTTCTTCACCGGGACTGCCGCCGAAATCACACCGGTGCGGTCGGTGGATCGCATCACGGTGGGGGCAGGTAAACCCGGCCCGATCACGAAGCAGGTGCAGGAAGCCTTCTTCGCGGTGACATCCGGCAGGGCTGAGGATAAGTACGGCTGGCTGACGCATGTGCGCCAGTCGGAACCGGCAGCGGGTGATTAATTTTCAGAGTTACAGGGTTGCAGGGCTGGTTGAGTTGGGGAAAAGGGAGTGTAAATCACAATGCTGCTGACGGGCGCTGAGATCATCATGGAATGCCTGCTCCGCGAAGGAGTGGATGTGATTTTTGGGTATCCGGGTGGGGCGATTCTGCCTGCCTATGATGCGATGACAAAATATCCGCAGATTCATCATGTGCTGGTGCGTCACGAACAGGGCGCATCACATATGGCGGATGGTTATGCCCGTGCCACCGGCAAGGTCGGTGTGGTGATTGCCACCAGCGGCCCCGGCGCGACCAATCTGGTGACCGGTCTGGCGACGGCGATGATGGACTCTTCGCCGGTTGTCGCGATCACCGGGCAGGTGCCGCGCGGCGCGATTGGGACGGATGCCTTTCAGGAAACGGATGTGACCGGTGTCACGATCCCGGTGACCAAGCATAACTATCTGGTGGCGAGTATCGATGAACTGGCCTATGTGATCCGCGAGGCGTTCTATATCGCACGCAGCGGACGCCCCGGCCCGGTGCTGATCGATGTGCCGAAGGATGTGCAGAACGAAAAAATCGAGTTCGTCTATCCTGAGGGTGAGATACGGCTGCCGGGTTATCGCGTGCCGGAACGTGCACCAGAAGATCAGATCAGCGCAGCAGTCGAACTGATCAACAAGGCGGAACGTCCCGTCATTCTGGCTGGTCATGGAATTGTGATGTCGGGTACGTCGGCACTGCTGCGCGAACTGGCCGAAGTCGGCAGTATCCCGGTGACGACCACGCTGCTGGGTAAGGGCGGCCTGCCGGAGAATCATCCGCTGGCAGTGGGGATGATGGGGATGCACGGCGCGGCGGCCTGTAACCATGCCATCCAGAACGCCGACCTGCTGATCGCGCTGGGGATGCGCTTCGATGACCGTGTGACCGGCAATCTGAAGACCTACGCGAAAAACGCCAGGAAAATCCACGTCGATATTGACCCGAGTGAGATCAACAAGAATGTGAAAGTCGATGTCGGTATTGTGGGTGATCTGCGGACGGTGCTGGAACAACTGATGCCGTCGGTCGAGCATCGTCAGCATTCGGAATGGCTGAACACGATCCGCGACTGGCAGGAAGACGCACATGAACGCGACATCCTGACACATTATCAAGGCGAAAAGCTGCTGGCTGCCGAGGTGATCAACGACCTGTGGAAGTTCACCGGCGGAGAAGCGATCACCGTGACGGATGTGGGCCAGCATCAGATGCTGGAAGCGCAGTATTATCCGCATCAGCGCCCCTCGACGATGATCACCAGCGGGGGCCTCGGCACGATGGGCTTCGGGCTTCCGGCGGCGATTGGTGCGAAGTTTGGCCGCCCGGATGAGGATGTGTGGGCGATTGTTGGCGATGGCGGCTTTCAGATGACGCTGTGTGAAATGGCGACCATGCGTCAGGAAAATGTGAAGGTCAATGTCGCGGTGATCAACAACTCGTTTCTGGGGATGGTGCGCCAGTGGCAGGAGATGTTCTACGACGAGCGCTACCATGCCACGCCGATGTTCAACCCGGACTTCTGCAAACTGGCTGAAGCCTACGGCATCCCGAGTATGCGCGTCACGAGCCGCGAACAGGTTGAAGAGTCGGTGCGCTTTGCCCACGAGACCGAAGGGCCGGTGCTGATCGAGTATGTGGTAGAGAAGGAAGATATCGTGTATCCGATGGTGCCTTCCGGTGCAGACCTCGACCAGATGATCCGCCGACCGAAGCCGGGTGAACTGGTCAACGGGGCAAAAGCCTGAGCAGCCTGAGATCCGATTTAACAGCAGGCAGTCACATCACCATTACGAGTAAATCGCAAGCAAGCAATCATAAACAAGCAATCACCAGCGAGCAGACGGAGCATAATCCGATGGCAACCCTACGTAATCCGCTATACAACATTAACGGAAACCAGAATCAGGAACCGCGTCAGCATATGGTGGCCGTGCTGGTTGAGAACAAGCCCGGTGTGCTGAACCGCGTGGTCAGCATGTTCCGCCGCCGCAACTTCAACCTCGACAGTCTCACGGTAGGACGCACGCACAAGCCGCACATCTCGCGCATGACGATCATGATGGATGCCAGCCGTGCCAACGCGCATCAACTGGTGGCCAATCTTCAGAAGCTGATCAATGTGATCGATGTCCGTCTGCTGAGTGCTGAGCCGCATGTGTCCCGTGACCTCGCGCTGATCAAGGTGCGCACCGAAGACTCGGACGCCTTCAACCGTGTGACCGAGATCTGCGAACGGACACCGGCGCGAATCATCGATATGGGGACGAAGGTGTGTATCGTCGAAATCTGTGCGCCGGAAGATGTAGTTGAAGATGTGATCGAACTGCTGCGCCCGATCGGTATTCAGGAAATGGTGCGTACGGGCGTGGTTGCGATGGGGCGCGGCATCCGCATTCTGGACTCGGATTACGAGCCGGTGCTTGCCTCGCTCGAAGGCAGTGTGGAGCGCTATGGTGTATAGCACCGACTGCTGTAACACGTTACAAATTGACAGAGGGTTTTATCTTTTCCCAAAGGGGGGAATGACGTACTAATGGCAACGATGTACTACAATCCGGAAGCAGATCTGAGCTTACTTGAAGGCAAGACCATCGCCGTGATCGGTTATGGCAGCCAGGGCCACGCCCACGCACTGAACGCGAAGGAAAGCGGGATGAACGTGGTGATTGGCCTGCACGAAGGCAGTAAAAGCCGCGCCAAAGCCGAAGCCGATGGCCTGACGGTCCTCAGTGTGGCGGATGCGGCTAAAGCGGCTGACGTGATCATGATCCTGACGCCGGATACCAATCAGGCCGAGGTTTATGACCGTGATATTGCGCCGAATCTGCGTGCCGGGATGATGCTGATGTTCGCGCATGGCTTCAATGTCCACTTCGGACAGATCAAGCCGCCCGCCGACATCGATGTGACGATGGTCGCGCCGAAGGCCCCCGGCCACCGTGTGCGTGAAGTCTATATCGACGGCGGCGGTGTCCCCGGACTGGTGGCGGTGGCGCAGGATGCGACCGGTCAGGCGAAGGCAAAGGCGCTGGCCTATGCCAAGGCAATTGGCTGCACCCGCGCGGGTGTGATCGAGACGACCTTCAAGGAAGAGACGGAAACTGACCTCTTCGGTGAACAGGTGGTGCTGTGCGGCGGCGTGACTGCGCTGATCCGCTCCAGCTTCGAGACGCTGGTCAAGGCTGGCTATCAGCCGGAGATCGCGTACTTCGAATGCCTGCACGAACTGAAGCTGATTGTCGATCTGCTGTATCAGGGCGGCCTGAGCTATATGTGGTACAGCGTGAGCGATACGGCTGAATATGGCGGTTACGTGGTCGGTGACGAGTTCGAGCGTCTGATCAAGGAAGAGATGTCTGGCGTGCTGTCCCGTATCCAGAGCGGTGAATTCGCGAAGAACTGGATCGAGGAAAACAAGCAGGGTCGCCCGAACTTCAAGCCGCGCCGCCAGCACGAACATGATCTGCTGCTGGAAAAGGTCGGCACCGATTTGCGTCAGATGATGCCGTTCCTCAATGCCAAGCAGGTGAAGCAGAGTAACGATTAAAAGACCCCCTCCTGACCTCCCCCGTAGATGGGGGAGGAACTGGCTCATGGGACAAGTGTTTAATCTTCGGTTCAGAGGTTTACAGCGGACACGGTGGAGCGAGCGGACACGGCATGCCGTATCCCTACCTCACAGGTGTTTTACAGGGACAATGCCTGCATTGTCCGGGGGGTTTCCATAAGGTTCAACGGAAATACCTGCCTCTGCAAAGGGGGATAGGCTGAAGTTACACAGCAGATGAACAGCAAGGATAAATAAAACTTATGGACGGGGATGGCGTTTGGCGCTCGACCGATTCGAACGTTCAACGGAGAAGTGGGAAGGGGGTGATTCTTCATGGCTGAAGACGGCCTTAGCGATCTTAAGTACTTAACCGAATTCAAACTTTGTTCGCTGATTTCTGTAATCAAACCCAGAGAGGAAACTATCCCATGCAGACTTACCCTGACAATCGAGTTCTGATCTTCGATACCACGCTGCGCGACGGCGAACAGTCCCCCGGCGCGACGCTGAGCAGCGCCGAGAAACTGGAAATCGCCCGCCAGCTCTCACAGTTGGGCGTGGATATCATCGAGGCGGGCTTTCCGGCGGCATCCCCGGACGATCTGGCGGCGGTGCAGCGCATCGCCCGTGAAGTTGGCACAGCGGACGGCCCGGTCGTCTGCGGGCTGGCACGCGCCGTTGAAAGCGACATCCGCACCTGTTGGGAAGGCGTCAGGGATGCGGCCAAGCCGCGCATCCACACGTTCCTGGGGGTGTCGGATCATCACATGAACAATATCACCAAGACGACCAAAGCCGAAGCGCTGGAGATCGTGCGCAAGGCCGTGACACTGGCACGCAGTCTGTGTGAAGATGTCGAGTTCAGCCCGATGGATGCTGGCCGCGCCGATCCCGACTTTCTGGTCGAAGTCTGTGCGCTGGCGGTCGAATGTGGCGCGACGACGCTCAATATCCCCGATACGGTCGGCTATGTCACCCCGCAGGAGTGGCAGGATCTGATCGCTAATCTGATTGCCGAGACTCCCGGCGCTGGCCCCGGCAGCGGTGTGATCTGGTCGGTACACTGCCACAATGACCTGGGAATGGCAACGGCGAACACACTGGCCGGGATCGTCGGTGGGGCGCGTCAGGTCGAGGTCACGGTTAACGGCATCGGCGAACGTGCAGGCAATACCAGTCTGGAAGAAGTGGTGATGGCGCTGCACACCCGTCCGCAGTTCTATAACCTGACGACCGGCATCAACACCCGCGAGATCATGAAGACCAGCCGTCTGGTGAGCAATTACACCGGGATGCCGGTCCAGCCGAATAAGGCCGTGGTCGGGGCAAATGCCTTCGCGCATGAGTCCGGCATCCATCAGGATGGGATGCTGAAAAACGCCAGCACCTTCGAGATTATGACTCCGGAAACGGTTGGCCTGTCGCAGAGTCGTCTGGTACTGGGTAAGCACAGTGGACGCCACGCGCTGAAAGTCCGGCTGAGCGAACTGGGCTATGAAGTCGAAGGCGATGCGCTGAATCAGGTGTTTGCCCGTTTCAAGGCGCTGGCCGATGCCAAGAAGGTCGTGACGGATGCCGATCTGGAAGCGCTGATTGCCGACGAGTTCCACAAACCGCAGGAGATCTACTCGCTGGAAGATATTCAGGTGACCTGCGGAACGATGGGCATGCCGACGGCGACGATCCGTATGCATAAGATGGGCGATTCGGAGCCAATCATTCACGCGGCGGTCGGTGTCGGGCCGGTGGACGCGGCCTATCGCGCCGTCGATGCGATTGTCGGCGCGCCGAATACGCTGATCGAGTACAGCGTCCACAGCGTGACGGAAGGCATCAACGCGCTGGGCGAAGTGACAGTACGCATCAGCCCGAAGGATGACAGCCGTTCGTTTGGCGGGTATGGCGCGGATAGTGACGTGATCGTCGCCAGCGTGAAGGCGTATCTGGCGGCGCTGAATCGGATGGTCGCTGTCCTCGGTAGCGAGGAAGTGCAGCCGGAAGGCGGCGCGGCGACCGTCTCGATGGGTCAGGCGGGGTAGAAGAACCCCCCATCCCTGCGGAATAAATTCCGCTTTCCCTTCCCTCGGAATGCAGGGGCGCAATATATTGCGCCCCTACGAGATACGACCGCTGGGATGAGGCTTATCCTGGGGCGGGAAGAATCCCGCCCCGACAGCCTCCAGATGTAAAGCATTAAAGGTACATGCAGACGTGCAGCAGATGCACGAAAATGATCGTGAGCAAAAGGAAAGTATGAACGGTATGACTCCGAAGACCCTGTTTGAAAAAGTGTGGGATGCCCACATCGTCCGTCCGCAGACGGAAGCGACGCCGGCGGTGCTGTACATCGACCTGCATCTGGTGCATGAGGTGACCTCTCCGCAGGCCTTTACGGTACTGCGTGAGCGCGGCCTGAAGGTGCGCCGCCCCGATAAGACGCTGGCGACGATGGATCACAGCACGCCGACGACCCCGCGTAACGCACAGGGGATTATCCCTGTGACTGATTCGCAGGCGTCGTATCAGCTCGATATGCTGACGCGCAACTGTGCTGACTTCGGCATCCCGCTGTTTGCACTGGGGACACAGAATCAGGGCATTGTCCATGTGATTGGGCCGGAACAGGGTTTAACTCAGCCGGGGATGACGATTGTCTGCGGTGACAGCCACACCAGTACGCACGGCGCATTTGGAGCACTGGCGTTCGGCATCGGGACCAGTGAAGTGGCGCATGTGCTGGCGACTCAGACGCTGCTCCAGAACAAGCCGCAGACGATGGCGATCCGCGTGGATGGTCAGCTTCAGCCGGGTGTTTCCGCCAAGGATATCATCCTCGCCATCATCGCCAAGATCGGTGTTGGCGGTGGGACGGGCTATGTCGTCGAGTATATGGGTTCGGCCATCCGCTCGCTGAGCATGGAAGGCCGCATGACGATCTGCAATATGTCGATTGAAGGCGGCGCACGGGCCGGTATGGTTGCGCCGGATGAGACGACCTTCAGTTATATCGCCGGGAAGCCCCACGCACCGAAGGGTGAAGCATGGGAAGAAGCGGTTGAACGCTGGCGTCAGCTCCCGACTGACGAAGGCGCGACCTTCGATGCGGAAGTCACGCTGGATGCGAACGATCTGCCGCCGATGATCACCTACGGGACCAATCCCGGCATGGGCATGAAGATCACCGACCGCGTGCCGGACCCGGATCAGCTCGGTGATGTCAATCAGCGGATCGCGCTGGACAAGGCGCTGCGTTATATGGATCTTCAGCCGGGACAGGCGCTGCTCGGCAAGCCGGTGAATGTGGTCTTCCTCGGAAGCTGCACCAACAGCCGCATCACCGACCTGCGCGAAGCCGCACGCTTTATTCAGGGGCGCAAAGTCGCTGACAATGTGCGCATGATGGTCGTCCCCGGATCACAGCAGGTGAAGGCACAGGCCGAAGCCGAAGGCCTGCATGAGATCTTCCGGCAGGCGGGTGCAGACTGGCGCGAAGCAGGCTGCTCGATGTGCATTGCCATGAACGGCGATCAGCTTCAGCCGGGTGAATACGCTGTCAGCACCAGCAACCGTAATTTCGAAGGCCGTCAGGGTAAGGGTGGACGTACCTTCCTCGCCAGCCCACTGACCGCTGTTGCTACCGCCGTCAATGGGGCGATCACCGACCCGCGTGAAATGCTGGAACGCGTCTAACGCTTCTGGGCAGGAAAGGAATTACACACATGGAACCGATTAACCGTATGGAAGGGCGTATTGTCGCCCTGCCGATCAATGACATCGACACCGACCAGATCATCCCGGCACGTTACCTCAAGGTGACAGATAAGCAGGGCTTAGGTCAGGCATGTTTTACCGACTGGCGCTATAACGCCGATGGATCGCCGAAGCCGGACTTTCCGCTGAATCAGCCGCAGCATCAGGGTGCGGAAGTGCTGATCGCCGGGAATAACTTCGGCTGCGGCAGCTCGCGTGAGCATGCACCGTGGGCACTGCTCGGTGCCGGACTGAAGGCGGTCGTCAGCACGTACTTTGCCGACATCTTCAAGAACAACGCGCTGAAAAATGGTCTGCTGCCGATTGTGGTGGACGAAGAAACGCAGCACCAGCTTATCAGTCTGGCGCAGGAAGACCCGACCACCAGTGTCACGATTGACCTTGAGTCGCAGACCCTGACCCTGCCGGACGGACGCGGGGTGCAGTTCCCGATTGACCCATTTGCCAAGTACTGCCTGCTGAACGGTGTCGATCAGCTTGGTTTCCTGCTCAACCTGGAAAATGATGTTGTCGCCTATGAGCAGGATCATCACGCTGCTGTGACGACGATCCTTTAACCCGTAACCACGGAATTCGAGAACCCGACCTCTGGAGGATGACAGACCGTATGACCGCTTCTGAAACCCGCACCGACACGAGACAAGTCGCCATCTACGACACAACCCTGCGGGATGGCACCCAGCGTGAAAATATCTCACTGTCTGTCGCGGATAAGCTGCGAATTACGCGGCTGCTGGATGACCTCGGCGTAGCCTATATCGAAGGCGGCTGGCCGGGAAGTAATCCAAAGGACGCGGCCTTTTTCGAAGCGGTGCGCGACCTGCATCTGAAGCACGCCCGGATCGCCGCGTTCGGCTCGACCTGTCGCAAGCAGTGCGATCCGGCGGACGATGAGAATATCCGCGCCCTGGTCGATGCACAGACGCCGGTGGTCACGATCTTCGGCAAGACGTCGATCCTGCATGTGACCGATGTCCTCCAGACGACGCCTGCCGAAAACCTGCGCATGATCCGCGACAGCCTGCGCTATCTGAAGAGCCTCGGCAAAGAGGTGATCTACGATGCCGAGCATTTCTTCGATGGCGCAAAGCTCGATATGGAGTATGCCTTCGATACCGTGCGTGCGGCCATCGAGGGCGGCGCGGATACCATCGTGCTGTGCGATACCAACGGCGGATCGCTGCCGTGGGAAATCACACACTGGGTACGCGCCGTCGCGGACACGTTCCCCGAGATCCGGCTTGGCATCCACACCCACAATGACGGTGAACTTGCAGTTGCCAATTCACTGGCGGCGGTCTCGGCGGGATGCACTCATGTACAGGGGACGATCAACGGCTACGGCGAGCGCTGCGGGAATGCCAATCTGTGCAGCATCATCGCCGGGCTTGAACTCAAAATGGGTTACGACTGCGTACCGGAAGGCGGACTGCGCACGTTATCGCATCTCTCGCGGACGATTGCCGAGATCGCCAACCTCGCGCCGGATGATCATCTGGCGTATGTCGGCAAGAGCGCCTTTGCACATAAGGGCGGCGTGCATGTCGCCGCGATCCGCCGGAATGTGGACAGCTATCAGCACATTGATCCGACACTGGTGGGCAATGAGATGCGCGTACTGGTCTCGGATCTCTCCGGTCGCGGGAATCTGCTGAGCAAAGCTGAAGAGTTCGGCATGGAAGTCGATGGCGCGGCGGCGGTGCGCGTGCTGGAAGACATCAAGGCGCTGGAAAACACCGGCTATGTGTTCGAAGGGGCTGAGGCGTCGGTGGCGGTGCGGCTGCATCGGCATCAGGATGATTACACGCCGCTGTTTCATCTGATCGACTTCACGGTGATCGTCGAAGATCGCAAGGGACGCGGGCAGCTTTCCGAAGCGATGGTCAAGGTCGATCTTGAGGGCGACATCATCCACACCGCGGCGGAAGGCAACGGCCCGGTCAATGCACTGGACCTTGCACTGCGCAAGGCGCTGCTGCCGCGTTATCCGCAGGTCAGTGACTTTCAGCTTGCCGATTACAAGGTGCGTATTCTGGACGGTTTGAACGGCACTGCCGCGACCACCCGCGTGCTGATCGATACCCAGAACGGCTCGCAGCGCTGGAGTACGGTTGGGGCCGGGACGAATATCATCCATGCAAGCTGGCTGGCATTGGTAGACAGCTTCGAGTATGGGCTGCGGCTGTCGCATCTGGCAAAGGAAGCGGATGAAGGTCAGGCGACGGTCGAGGAGACAGTCCGATGAGTGCAGGAAACGACACCGGACGGAATGACACCGTCTGGCAGGACCCGACACTGGCGCAGCACTTCGTACAGGGCGTGCGCGGCTCGATCCCGCTGGCACAGACGCAGATGGATGTGATGCTGCGTATCATCCGGGCATGGAGTCCCCAAGGCGTCCAGCGCTTTCTCGATCTGGGATGTGGAGATGGCGTACTGGGCCGCGCACTGCTGACCGCTTATCCGCAGGCGGTCGGAGTCTTCGCCGATTTCTCCGCCCCGATGCTGGATGCGGCACGGGAAGCGCTGGCCGGTCATGCGAACAGTGCGAATCAGGTGCTGCTTCAGAATGACTACGCTGATCCTACGTGGGTTGAGGAGATGCAGGCTTACGCACCGTTCGATGTGATCGTCAGCGGCTTTTCGATCCATCACCAGCCGGATGAGCGCAAGCGTGAGGTCTATCAGGAGATTTACGATCTGCTGCGACCGGGCGGTGTCTTCCTGAATCTGGAGCATGTCTCGTCCCCGGAGAAGGAAGTCGAGATGCTGTTCGACAATCTGATGGTGGATGCGCAGTATGGCTATTTTCAGGCGCAGGGGGATGCCCGCAGCCGAGATGAGATCGCCAACACGTACTACTATCGACCGGATAAAATCGCAAACATCCTCGCGCCGGTCGATGTCCAGTGTGAGTGGCTGCGTCAGATCGGCTTCCAGCGGGTAGACTGTTATCTGAAGATCTTCGAACTGGCGCTGTTTGGCGGATATAAGCCTGTTTCCTGACAGGGTGTTCCTATATGCAGCAAAACAGGGCATGTTGAGTAAGCAGACACGGCGGACACGGCATGCCGTGTGCCTGCAATAACTGAACTCATACCCATGAG
This sequence comes from Chloroflexota bacterium, assembly GCA_023430545.1. Classification (GTDB taxonomy): domain Bacteria; phylum Chloroflexota; class Anaerolineae; order Aggregatilineales; family Phototrophicaceae; genus JAEZAF01. The sequence continues at coordinate 7,084 of JAEZAF010000048.1, read as the reverse complement.
AGCTGAAAATCGTTACAACAATTTATTTAGCGTAACTCCGATTGAGGAAATTCAATGGCAAAAGCGAAAATTGCCCTGCTGCCGGGTGACGGCATTGGCCCGGAAGTGCTGCAGGCAGCCATCACCGTTCTCGATACACTTGCATCGAAATACGGTCATGAATTCGAGTATGAAGAAGCCCTGATCGGTGGGATTGCCATCGACAAGACCGGTAATCCGCTGCCGGATGAAACCGTGCGCATCTGCGAGAGCGCGGATGCCGTACTGCTGGCGGCAGTCGGCGGGCCACAGTGGTCAGACCCGACTTCGAAAGTGCGACCAGAGCAGGGGCTGCTGAAAATCCGGCAGCATTTCGGGTTATTCGCCAATCTGCGCCCGGTTAAAACCTATCCGGCGCTGGCCGAGCATGCGCCCCTGCGGGCTGAACTGCTGGAAGGCGTGGATATGCTGATTGTCCGCGAACTGACCGGTGGCCTGTACTTCGGTAACCGTCAGGAACAGGAAGCGGGTCAGGATGCGTTCGATACGATGTACTACAGCGTGCCGGAAGTCGCACGGGTGGCGCATGTGGCCTTCCGTGCTGCACAGGGCAGACGCGGCAAGCTGACCTCGGTCGATAAGGCCAATGTGCTGGCGTCGATGCGGCTGTGGCGTCGGGCGGTGGTGCAGGTACATGAAGATTATCAGGATGTGGAGCTGGAACATCTGCTGGTGGATGCGTGCGCCATGCATCTGCTGACACGGCCTGCCAGCTTTGACGTGATCGTGGCGGAGAATATGTTCGGGGATATCCTGAGCGATGAGGCCTCGGTGCTGGCCGGTTCGCTGGGGATGCTGCCATCCGCCTCACTGGGTGAAGGGACCTTCGGTCTGTACGAACCCGTCCACGGCTCTGCGCCGGATATTGCTGGTCAGGGCAAGGCCAATCCCATCGGCCAGTTACTGAGCGCGGCCATGCTGCTGCGTTACAGTCTGGGGCTGGAAGCGGAAGCCGCGGCGCTGGAAGCTGCGGTGAACCGCGTCCTGGAAGATGGCGCACGCACTGCCGATATCGCACCGTCAGGCGGTACCTTCATCAGCACGACAGAATTCGCCGAGGCGGTCAAGGCCGTTCTTTAGGGCAGGGACGGGGAATTAGCGTCTATCTGAAATCTGGGCCGGAATAATCCGACCCCTACACGGTGGTTGTATCACATAACACTCAGGGCCGGTGATGGGATCGTCACCGGTTTTGTTTTTAGACAGCGGAGATTAATCCGGTGGTGGTGTCTCGCCAGAGTTGCCCCGCGCCGGAGGTAGTGACAGGCGCATCTCATGCAGGGATAAAGCGGCGACCAGCAGCATCAGTCGGCGGTTGGCAATCGGCATTTCCCACGTGATCGCTCGCAGGGCGCACATCGTCAGCGCGAGATAATACTGCGACCAGTCCACCGTGCGCTGATTGGTGTGCATCATGATCTGTTCGACGATGAAGCGGATGTCCTTGATGGGTGTCAGCAGCCTGGTCAGCGCATCATCCGGCAGCGTCTTGCGGTTGTTGATGTTGTGCAGGTACTGGATGACCTGGCGAATATCCTTCCATGCCGCCTCGATCTGTGGGACGACGATGGTATTCAGCAGGCTGATTTCCAGACAGGCCCAGTCGAACAGGGCATGACCGTCACGGGCATGGGAAAAGTCAATCAGAAATGGGATATTGCTCGGCCCGACCATGATGTTACCGGCGTGCATATCTCCGTGTATTTTGCTGATGACGAAGTGCGACCGCCATTCGAGAATGGTGTCATAGTATTTTAAGGGATTGTGGATCAGGCGGTTGAGATCCGGGAAGATAGGGATCAGTTCAGCCTGAAGGTCAAAATCCGGGATGAGTTCCCGCGCCGCCATCATCAGTTGATCCTGCCGCGACTCCCAGTGTTTGCCGGTGAGGTGATCGATCATCTCGCCGTGAAAATAGCTGTTGGGCTTGAGATCGATATTGCGAAAGCGAATCCGGTAGGCCTTTTCGGTGCCGGAACCGTTGATCGCCAGTGTCAGTTCGCGGTTGACGGTGTCGATCTTCTGGACGTTGAAGTTTTCCACCGTGACCAGATCGCCGGGGCGGATCAGCGAGAGCTGCGAGCGTTTCACGGGTGGGCGGATGCGGATGCTGTTGTTAGGCCGCTGCGCCAGCGGGACATAATCCAGCAGCAGCAGCGGGGGCAGAAGCCAGTCGTACTCTTTCCAGATCTCGGTGAAGTTCGGGCGGGCCTGCTGCCACCAGAGCCGTCCGAAGGCGGGATAAAGCTGTTCGCGGAGCCACGCCCCAACCTTTTCCGGGGGCCACTGCGCCGCGATCTCGGTCAGATTACTGGAACGCTGATCCGGGCCGACGATCAGCGTGTATTTGAGCGCTCCGAGGTCACTCTCATCCATCAGATACGTCGGTCGCTCTTCCAGCCGGGCGGTGAACGGCGGCAGGGTATTTTTCACAAACGACTCGTAGCGCTGCGCCTCATCGTTGATGTCCTGCTGGCGGGCAATTTTTACCACCACCGGTGCGGCTTCGATATCGAACTGAATCGGGGTGACAACAAACAGTCGGGCGCGGGTGTAACCGCCGGTGAGCTTGCGATCGATGCGGATATTTTCGTAGCCGTGAAACATACGCTGGAGCAGTTTGCGAATTGGGCCTTCCAGCGTTGAGTTGGAGACTTGCGAATCGACCGCATAGACAAAACCCAGCGGATAATCCAGCAGGCCGGTATCCAGTTTGCTGTTGAGTGCTGACTCTTTCAGCGCATCGAGGTCGAGATTCAGGGCTTTAAAGACGCGCATGGGGATGCTGTCCGCGTCATCCAGCAGAGTCAGCAGCAGGTCACGCTCTTCGACAATCAGCCGGTTTGCCTGACCAGCGCGGTCAGTCGCTGCCCTGATGGCGTTATTCGCCCGTGGCGTGTAGGGGGGCTGGCTGAAGACCTGCCGCGAATTGCCTTTATTGACCTTCTTCAGGATGTGATCAATCAGGTAGACAGGGGAAATACCGGTTTCATCCATCACGTGCATCATGATGCTGCCGCGCATGTTGAGCATCGCGATGGTCAGATGCTCGACACCTACATAATCGTGTTTGAGTGTATGGGCTTCCAGCCGGGCCTGTTTCTGAATTTGTTCAAGTGAAATGATTGGCATAAAAATCTCTAAACCCGTAATATCTATTCTTTTACTAGTACTCCCATTAAAGATACCTCAGTTATGATTGTCTGATCAACTCAAGACAGAGCCATGTGTGACCTACACGGAAAAGTTGGCCGATTTCGAGGGCGGCAGGCTGCATCGGATTCAGTCGGATTTCGGCGAAGAAATCATCAAGCGGCGTGATGTAGGTTCCGTTGCGGCTGTCGCGGTCTTCAATCCACCAGCCCATGTTGGTGTGATAAAGCTGAGCGTGAGTCCGCGAGACGTAATCGTCATCAGAGATCGAGACATCACACTGATCCAGCCGCCCGATCCTGATCATCCAGCGCTCATCGAGGATCTTACCATCACCCCCATTGGCATATAGCCGCCGCGAGTCGCCGTCGTTGCTTCCACTCATGAACTTGAGAATAATCTGATGTTCTTCCATCTGTCCGCACCCCCCACCTGAAAGTATAGAGTGTCTTAATGCAAGTTGCGAACAATCGATAAAGGATAAGAATATGCCTTATGATTTTGTGCTGAAGGTAGCAAATCCGGCATAATCGCAGCCACTCCTGTTTGTATTCGGTTAAGGGTGGTGCGAATGGCAACGATGAAAGAGGTTGCGGATTTTGCAGAGGTCTCGGTGGCGACGGTTTCACGCGTCATCAATAAAAGCGGCTTCGTCAGCCCTGACCTCGAAGTCCGCGTGCATGAAGCGATGCGCCAGTTGAAATATCAGCCGAGTGCGCTGGCACGCAGTCTGCGTCGTCAGCAGACACAGCTCGTCGGCGTGCTGATCCCACAGCTTGACCATCCCTTTTTCAGTCGTCTGGCGTTTGCCATCGAAAAATCACTGTTCCCGCATGAGTATCACACCTTTCTGTGCAGTGCAGAAGAAGATCCCGATAAAGAACAGGCCTATACCGAGATCATGCTGCGGCAGCGGGTCGATGGCGTGCTGGTTGTTCCGACCGGGCAGAGCACGCGAAGTGTCGAAATGCTGCTGGAGAAGAATATCCCGGTGGTGCTGATCGACCGTGACCTGCCGGATATTAAAGTCAGCCGTGTACTGGTGGATAATCACCGAGGGGGATATACGGGCATGCGGCATCTGCTGGAACTGGGGCATCGCTCCATCGGGGTGATTGGCACACCTGCCTACAGTCACTCGATGATTCAGCGTATGGAAGGCGTCCGGCAGGCGCTGGAAGAATTCGATCTCGACACCAGCGGCCTGCTGATGGGCAGCGGCCTGCTGGATTACTTCGAGATGGGCTATCATCACACCAAACGGCTGCTTCAGGGAAAAAACCGACCAAGCGCCATCTTCGCACTGATCGATATTGCGGCGATTGGGGCGATGCACGCCGCGGCTGAACTCGGCTTTCGAATCCCGGATGATCTGTCGGTGATGGGATACGATGATATCCCGCTGGCGTCGTTCAGTGTGCCGACGCTGACCAGTGTCCGCCAGCCGATTTACGAGATGGGCGAGGTCGCCAGCCGTCTGCTGCTGACGCATATCCGAGACCGGTCACGAAGTGTCGAAACGATGATGCTGGATACAGGGCTGAGCGTGCGACAGTCTACGACGGCGGTGGGGGCATCCAGTGCGGCGGCCTCTGCGGGGGCCTGAAAACGTCCCCGGCCCCCGACCTTACAAGGGTAGGTATTTTCATTGAATCTTATAGAACCCTCGGACAATGCAGGCATTGTCCCTACAAAACACGTACCGCGCATTTATGCGCCATGCAGGGACACAGCCGCATTGCTTGCAATGGCGCCGTGTCCGCGCCGGAAACCAGTTTCCAAACAGATTCGAGGGCATCTTGAGGCGAAATAACCCTCATTTTTGGTCCACTTCGTTTGAAAATTCGAACCGCACAATTCGAACATTCGTGCTACACTGTAAGTGTTCTGCACCTTAACATCACTGACATGTGGGGGCGGCATTCAATGCCGCCCGCAGTTTGCCAGTTGCAGCAGCACAAAATTTTTGTGCGGCAGCAGCAGCAGCAGCAGCAAACTGCTAATATGGCTACTGGTAGCAAATAGCGGCGCTTGTAGCGCATTGCAGCGCATTTACGCCGCAATTCTGATCTCGACGTCAATCTTGAGGGGAAAATAAAAGCAGCGGCGCATTTTTTTCGCGCCGCCGCCACCGCCACTAAATATGCTTACCCTCGAAACGCGTTTTCTTCGAAGGGTTCACTCTCGTAGATATCCATGCGGACGTACAGCGCGACAGGAAGCATTACGACGGGCTGCTGGCGTGCAATCCGCTGGAACCACCACCCGACCGCGTCCATGCCTTCAACCGTTGCCGGTGCCCAACTGGTGATAGCGACAAAGGGCCGCCCGACATAACTACCGCCGAGGCTGATATCCGATCCCTGATCCGCCGCGATCACCACCTGTTCACCCTCTGCTTCCGGCAGGCTGCTGACGAACGTCACGTTGCGGAAGTCACGCACCGCCCATGCCACCGGGCCATCGCGTGTCACGCCGGTGGCCGGGTCCGCGACGATTGTGATCGGAAGCTCACGTGTGGCGAGGCTTTCCCGCTGGTCCAGTTCGATCAGTGTCTCGCGCAGCATCTGCATCTGCGGGGAAACCGCCTGATAGTGCCACGGTTCAAGCGCGAGTCCGGCATCGGAGACAGTCGCGCCCCACGCGGAGGACAGACCGTTGATGACCATAAAGCCGAGGATACCGAGTGTCAGGCCGCGCACCGCCTTGCGATTCCCCCACAGGCTGGCGGCCAGCAGCCCACCGATGACGAAGAACATCACACTGATGAATGTCCACAGCACGCTGACACGCAGATTGGAAGCGGAAGCGGTATCCACCACCCGCGTGATCATCTCAATCACGCTGAAGCCCTGCGCCTGCCCGACTGAGGCCCGACCGATGACCTGAAGGTGCATGGCGATCATCGTCATCAACAGCAGGCCGGCCCCAGCCAGCAGCGGGACCGCCCAGCGTGCGCCGAAGGCTTCATTGGCAGCATCCGGGATGGGATCATCGCCTTCGTAACCGTATTCCAGGGGATCTTCCCCGAAGGCATCATACGCTGGGACAAACAGGCGAGCGATCACAGCCGAAGCCAATCCCGCCAGCGGTACAGTGATCCAGAGCGCATCGGCGGGTTCTCCGCCCTGATACAGTACCGCCGCGGCGATACCAAGAACCGCCCAGATCGCGAAGAGGCGATCCATAAAGCTGAATTCCCGCTGGCGAAGCAGGACAATCACGCCAAGCAGGGCGAAGATCCACAGCAGTGGCTCGTAGAAGAGCGCTGTGGTCAGCGGTAGTGAGCCGAAGGCGTCGGGTGGACGCTGGGTGAAGCCCTGTAAGAAGCCCGTGAGAACCTCACCCACGCCGGACAGTCCGCGCGGGTACAGCAGGAACGTGGTTGTCATTGCCACGGTCAGAAAGCCCAGAATCAGCAGACCTCGCAGCCACGGAATCCGCCCGAAGAAGCGTCCAAGTTGTGCGCCCGGTTCAAAGCTGACCGTTTCGTCCACCCGATCCAGCGCTGTCAGGAGCCACGCGATCAATGCGGAAAGATCGAGCACAATCGCCAGCATCACCGCGCCGGGAGACGCCGTGAAGATCAGCAGACCGCTGGCGACCAGTCCGGCGATGGCAAAATGTGGAGCCTGTGTTCTGGCAAAGCGCAGCCATGCCCAGATCGCCACCCACGCGAACGCCACCCCCCAGACCAGACCGGCGCTGGTACGTGATGCCATCAGCCCAACCGGAGACAGCGCCAGCAGAAGGCACAGGATCAGTGTGCGCCCCTGCCCAAGTTCGGAACGCAGGAGCAGTGGCAGGAAGGCCGCCGCTGTACCCGCCAGCGCCGTCAGGATACGGGCGGCGATTTCGTTCGCACCAAGCACCGAGAAGCTGAAGCGCTGCG
>JAEZAF010000045.1 GCA_023430545.1 Chloroflexota bacterium | reverse complement strand
TCCGAGGGAAGGGAGAAAAACAGGTTTTACGAAGGGCAGCATTACTTGCTATGCTGCTTAGGAGATGGGTTTTTACCGATTCACGCCGGTTTTTAAATCTGCAATTTGCTTAAGTTGCTACGCATGGGTCGAAAAAGCCCCGGCCCCTCCCCTTTTTCAAGCGTAGATATATGCTTTTTTGACACCTCCCCGCCAGCGGGGAGGGAACAGGCCGCGCTGTTTCTAAGCTCTCTTCATGAACGAAGCGTGCGAAACAGTTTTCGCCGGGGAGGGTGACACACGCAGTGTGCTGGCACGCGAAGCGTGGCGGGTACGGATTTATTCGTAATATTCCGGCAGTTTTTTCAGTCCCTGCCACTGCTCGGAGTCGTGACCGAAAATCACCAGACTGATCGCCTCGCGTTCGACCAGATCCAGCAGTTTGATCGTACTGGCGCGGACGGCTTCGGCGTCGGGATCACTGTTATCGTCCGGAGTGGCACGGGTGAAACCGTCAGCGAAGGGCACAGCATCAACGGTCAATAAAACTGTGCCGGTTTCGGGCAGCCGCAGCAGCACCGATTGATGTCCGGGGACATGTCCGCTGGTCTCGATCAGCTCCAGCCCCGGCAGCAGCTCGGTGTCGCCGTCCACCAGCCGAATACGCTCCAGCGGCTGATCCCACTGCGGACGAACAGACGCAAAACGCGGGTTGGTGGCCGCATCCAGATGATGGGCGCGCTGAACGATGTAACGGGCTTTGGTGAATGCCGCATGTCTTCCGGCATGGTCACCGTCGTAATGAGTCGAGATGACAGTATCAATATCGTCCGGGGTTAAGCCGATGCTGGCTAACTGCTGGATCACGTCTTCCCCGTTCTCGAACTCGGATGAGTCTTCGGGGATGATCTCCGGAAGGCCGCTGTCAATCAGGATATTTTTACCGTCACCGGTCTGCACCAGATAGCACACAATCGGAATCTGATATTCCGGCATGGACCCTACCTGCATCAGATAAAGACGCTTCACGGCGTTGTGGCTCATCATCCCTCCTGCGGAATTGAGATCTCGGTTCACTCTCACAGAATAGCACAAATTTTCTATCGACGGGCTTCCAATTTTCTAACACAGAGGACGAAAACAGCCGGTGAGGGGATCGGATGGGGTCTGATCGCTGAAAAATCGTTGTAGTCAGGGCGGCAGATACGGTAGAGTTCTGGTACTGAGACCTGTGACAAGTATCTACCTAAACGAAAGCAGCCGGCCTGATGACCTCGAACCCTAAAGCTGATGTCACTCCCTATCTGTTTGAAGACGATGGCAGCATCCCCAACAACCCCACCCTGCCGCTGCTGGTCTATACACAGGCGCTGAAGGACGCTGGTGATCTCGAAAAGCACTTTCGAGAGCTGCTGGCAAAACATCACTGGGGCGGGACGTGGGTCAGCGGGGTGTACCCGTATCATCACTATCACAGCACGGCACATGAGGTGCTGTGCGTCTTACGCGGCGGCGCAGAGATCATGTTCGGCGGCAAGAACGGTGTCGCGATTCTGGTACAGCCGGGGGATGTGGTGGTGATTCCGGCCGGAGTGGGGCATCGCAACCTCAGCTCCGGTGATGATTTCAAGGTCCTGGGCGCGTATCCCGAAGGGCAGACGTGGGATCTGTGCACGGGTAAGGCAGAGGAACGCCCGCAGGTGCTGGACAACATCCAACGGGTGCCGCTGCCAGAGCGTGATCCGATTTTCGGCAGCAGTGGTCCGCTGATGACGCATTGGAAGGGATAAGCATGGGCGGGCCGGATGATGTCGTTTTATAATTCAATATGGAGAAAAACGGGCGACCACACAAGGTTGCCCCTACAGCATAATCGCTCCGAAAAATGATCTCCCTCGTAATTTGTGAAAGATCATAATCCGGCCCCACCATTCGACGCAACCTATAATAACAAGATAAAACGCATTCCCTACCGGGTTATACATAGAGCGGACAACGACATGCAAGCAGGTTTGGGCGTTGTCCCTACGGTGTATGATTTTTCGTTATAGATTCGCTAGCATTCCGGCAGGTTGACCGGGATGTGCAGCGCGAGGCCGCCTTCTGAGGTTTCCTTATACTTATCGCTCATGTCAAGCGCTGTCTGCCACATGGTGCGGATGACATCGTCCAGCGAGACACGCGCCTGCGACGGGTCACTGGTCAGGGCGATGTTGGCGGCGGTGATGGCCTTCATCGCGCCCATCGCATTACGCTCGATACATGGGACCTGCACCAGTCCGCCGACCGGATCACAGGTCAGGCCGAGGTGATGCTCCATGGCGATTTCGGCGGCCATCAGTGCCTGATCGACGGAGCCACCGAGCGACTCGGTCAGGGCGGCGGCGGCCATTGATGACGAGACGCCGATTTCGGCCTGACAGCCCCCCATCGCGGCTGAGATGGTCGCACCCTTCTTGAACAGGCTGCCGATTTCCCCGGCCACCAGCAGAAAGCGCATGATGGTCTCTTCCTGACTGTAAGGCGGATTGGTCGCGCACAGGGTGTACATCAGCACGGCGGGGATGACACCTGCCGCACCATTGGTCGGGGCGGTGACGACACGTCCAAAGGCCGCGTTCTCCTCATTGACGGCCAGCGCGAAACAGCTTACCCAGCGCACCATCTCGGCAAAGGAATAGTCGTGGGATTTGAGATGCGCCAGCCACTGATCGACGCTGCTGTAATCGTGGGCTTCGATGAGCTGGTCGTGCATCTGGGCGGCACGGCGGGTGACTTTCAGGCCGCCGGGAAGCTCTCCGGGGGTGTGGCAGCCGCGATAGATACACTCGACCATCGCCTGCCAGATCGCTGACAGCCCGCTGCGGATCTGCTCGTCAGAGCGCCATGCACGCTCGTTTTGCCAGACCATCTGCCAGATCGACAGCCCATTGGCCTTACAGTGCGCCCGGACATCTTCGGCATCATCAGACGGATATGGCAGGGTCACGGACTGCTCGTTCGTACTGTCGTCTTCCTGCACGACAAATCCCCCGCCGACTGAATAGTAGGTCTCGGTCAACGGCTTCGTGGAACCGGTCAGCCAGATGGTGAAGGTGAGGGCGTTGGGATGAAACGGCAGAGTCTGGTCGAAATGGAAGACGATGTCACGTGTAAGTTCAAATGGAATCAGCCGTTCGCGCAGCAGGCAGATCTGATGGGTGGTCTCGATCTCCTGCACCCAATGGGGAATGTGCGCGGTGTCGCAGGTGACGGGGTCTTCTCCGCGCAGACCCATCAGCACGGCGAGGTCGGTGCCGTGTCCACGTCCGGTTTTGGCAAGTGAGCCGTAGAGATCCACCTGAAGGCGTTCGATCTGGTTGAGAATGCCTTCAGCCTGACACTCCTGAAGAAAACGCTCGGCGGCACGCCACGGTCCCATGGTATGGGAACTGGATGGCCCGACGCCGATTTTGAGCATATCAAAAACGCTGATGCGCTGCATGAGATGTATTTTCCTGTCCTTGTTAAAAAAGTGGGCCACAGGGTCGTCAAAGTTGGGTGGGCGGACGATCCTGTGCATTTTAGGTCTATTGTATGCGATCCTGACCGAATCTGTGCCAATTTACGCATGAGACGTTAGTGAACGATGGAGTGAAGGCGGTGGTTTCAGGCTGAGGCCAGAGGGTGCGTTGTGCTCTCCCCACTATACAGGCCGATTGTATGAGAAGCATTAAGCTGCGAATGCAGATCGCAGAAAGCGCGGCATTGGAGACATCACCACAGCAGGCCAAACCAGCATGGGTAGATGCAGTCATCTTGTGAAAGCAGACACTATTAGGACATCACACCGGGTTTTTACTTAGAATGCACGAAACAAACCGTAATATAACATTCTCGCACCCTCACCCGGCAAAGCGCTTTACGAAACAGCACACTGGTCTAAGTCGTTTCATCATCTGCTAATTTTATGATAATAGATTTATCACTAAAAGAACTTCCTTTATTGTCAAAGTCAAGGCTTCATGATACTCATGAAATACCCATTTTATCTGTAGAAAGGTACTTTGGGCGCTCCGCGTGAGGGCAGATTTTCCTCGCGTATGCGCAACGACTTTATACTATCTCTATTTAAAATTAACTTTCATGCTTCTTTCATAAAATGAGGTATCACAAACCTGCGTAAATATTTTTTGAAACTTGTAAATAAAGCGCGAATAAATACTTAATTATGTGGAATACTAAGAAACAGATGAGTATGATGATCCGTGGAAACCAGTCCACGACGTGTCGGTGCGGAAGGAGAGCCGCCTGGCATGGTTGAAAGGGAGAGCGATGAAGACCCGTATCCGCGTTATCATTTCCACGATGGTCGCGGCAATCATCGGACTTGTGGTGACACAAGCCGTCTTTGCTGACGAAACACCGCCGTCCACCACTGAAGCATCGACCAGTGTAGTGCTGGTCATCGATGTCAGCAGCAGCATGTCAGGTTCGCCACTTCTGAGGGCAAAAGAAGCCTCGACGATGTTCATCGACTCGGTTGATGCGAGTATCCCGATTGCACTTGTCACCTTCAGTAATACGGCGCAGGTGGTTCAGGATTACACCACTGACCGCGCCCTGCTCCGTCAGCAGATCGAGGCGCTGGAAGTCTACGGCGCGACGGCCCTGTACGATGGCGCACTGCTCGGCATCGAAACCGCCAACGCCGCTGTGTCTGATGAAAGCATGGTGATTCTGCTGAGTGACGGCGCAGAATACGGTGGGCAGAGTAAATCCACGCGTGAGGCCGCACTCGAAGCTGCCAGCGCCAATGCCGATGACAGCCTGACCGTTATTACGATCGGTCTGGGCTTTGGCATCGACCGGTCCTACCTGACCGAACTGACCAAAGCCACTGAGGGCATCAGCTACGAAGCCCCAACCCCGGACGAACTGCTGGGTGTTTACACCAAGATTGGCGCGGACCTGATCGCACGTCAGGCGGAGATGGCCGCAGCCGCCCCTGAAGACTCAACGATCCCGGCGCTGGCTGAAGATAACTCCCTGATCGATGCGCCGGTACTGGTCGATACCACGACCAGCATCAGTGTGAGCGGGATTGATCCACTGGTGAACGATATCAGCGCGCTGAATATCAATGAAGGTGTCGATACGAGTGATACAGCAGGCGTCGATCTCGGCGCACTGGATCAGAGCACCGTCGCTTCCCTGCCGCCGACACCCGATCCCGCTGTGCTGTCAGAGGCGCTGACGAGCGAGATTGTCACGATCAGCATCGATGTCGATGAAGCGATGGCAGTCGCGAAGGCACAGCTTTCAATCAACAGTGTGCCACTGGCTGACTTCACCAGTCCGCCATATGTCTACGAACTTGATACCACCCTGCTGGTCGAAGGCGACTATATCCTGACCTTCAGCACGACTTCCAACAACGATGTAACGAATTCAGGCCAGATCACTTTCAACGTCAGCATGACTGATGCTGCCGCGCTGGCCGAACTGACCGGCGCATCCACCACTGGCAACCAGAGCGAAATCGTATCACCTGCGCTCGCAGACGCGGATACAGAAGCCGATCTCACCGCGCCGGTTGTGGTGCCGCCTGCCATCCGCATCCTGTCGATTGATGGGCAGATCGTGCCGTTCAACTTCACCTTTAATCCGATGGACGGCCTGAAACTGGGGAATGTCACGGGTGTGGCAATCGAGCACAAGCCGCAGACTCTGAGAGACATCCTGTCTGAACCGCTGAAGTTCATCCCTGAGCCGGTGATGGACGCGCTGACGACCAAGAACCCGACACTGTGGTCGGTGATCATCATCGTGATGACGGTGACACTGCTGCCGCAGGGTATCTTCACACTGTTCTACATGCTGTATACATGGAACAACCCACGTGCTGCCGAAGCCTATCGCTCGCCGAAGGAATTCGTCACGCCGCGCTACTCGTTCACGGCGCTGCTGCCCGCCCGCCGCGAACAGGATGTGATCAAGGATACGATCTATGCGGTGGACCGCATCGATTACCCGAACGAACTGAAAGAAATTCTGGTGATGATCCGCGATGATGACGACGACGAAACCATCGCACGCACCAAGGAAGCGATGGCGGAACTGCCGCATGCCAACATCAAGCTGATTACCTTCACCGAAGGGCCGAAGAACAAGCCGAATGGTCTGAATCGCGGTTTGCGTGTGGCCGAAAATGAAGTGATCTGCATCTTCGACGCCGAAGACGAGCCGCATCAGGAAATCTATCACGTCATCAATACGGTGATGGTACGTGATAACGCCGATGTGGTTCAGGCGGGTGTGCAGTTGATGAACTTCAAATCGACGTGGTTCTCGGCGCTCAACTGTCTGGAATACTTCTTCTGGTTCAAATCCGGCCTGCATGCGTTTACCCGCAAGTTCCGCGTGACGCCGCTGGGTGGCAATACGGTCTTCTTCAAGAAGGGCTGGCTGGAACACATCGGCGGCTGGGACGAAGGTCTGCTGACCGAGGATGCCGACGTAGGCTTCCGCCTGACGATTGCAGGTGCGAAGATCAGCATCGTATACGACGAGAAGCACGCCACGCAGGAAGAGACTCCGCACAACGTGGACAGCTTTATCAAGCAGCGCACGCGCTGGTGCCAGGGCTTCTACGAGATCTTCTTCAAGGGCGACTGGATCAGACTGCCGGGTATGACGCGCAAGCTGGTTGCACTCTACATCCTGCTGAATTCGTGGATGCAGGCGCTGATCGTGTTCTATCTGCCGATTGGTATCTACATCGCGCTGACGCAGCAGATACCGGTGCCGATTGCGCTGATCTCGTACATCCCGATCTTCCTGCTGCTGGCACAGCTCGTGATCAACCTGATCGGTATCCGCGAGTTTACTGCCGCCTATAACATGAGACTACCGTTCCTGTTCTCTCTGAAGATGATCGCGGCCTATTATCCCTTCCAGCTCCTGCTGACTGCATCTGCATTCAGAGCCGTGTTCCGCTTCATCACCAACAAGAATGCGTGGGAAAAGACGGAACATTCGAACCTGCACCGTCAGGCGCAAGCCCACAGTGCCCCACGCCTTCAGACGCAGCCCGCCGCACCGGAAGTTCACGCCTAGGCGTGCTGGTGAACGAGAAGAGCTACGGAGCGATCACTTATGACGAATGAACTGAATTTTACCCGAAAGAGCCTGTTTATCCTGGTCGCGGCGCTGATCGCGGTCGGCATCCTGCACTCTCAGAATATGTTCCGCTTCCCGTACTATCAGGATGTGGAAGGGACGAATATGTCAAATGCCTTCGCCATTCTGGACGAAGGCAGACTCTCGGCATATACCTACGCCTATGAAGAACCCCCGGCTGGCTCGTATATCATGAGCGGCTGGATGCTGATCAACCGGGCAGTGGCGCTGTTCGACTCGCCGATTGAAGCGGGCCGTGCCCTGATGCTGGTGGCGCACATCCTGACCTGCGCCCTGATCTATGCCATCACCCGGAAGGTGACAAAGCTGGATCTGGCGGCGCTGATCGCGGTCATGGTGTTCGCCTTCTCGCCGCTGGCGATTGCCCTTCAGCGCCGCGTGCTGCTGGATAACCTGATGATCGTCTTTCTGCTGGCGGCCCTGTTCCAGATGCTGGGCAATCAGCGCAAACTGTCGCATTATCTGACCAGTGCGATCTTCTTCGCGCTGGCCGTGCTGACCAAAGGCGCGGCGCTGTACTTCCTGCCGGCTTTCCTGTTCGGTATCCGCGCCAATGCGGACCCGCATCACAAGCGTTTTGCCTTTAATCTGTGGCTGGCCGTGGCGGTGATGCTGATCTCGTTTTATCCACTGTACGCGCAGATGAAACAGGAGCTGATGCCGCAGGGGTGGTTCCTCGGCGGTAACTTCCCGCATGTGAGCCTGTTAGAAAGCATCACAGATCGCGGTGCTGACAATGGCCGTTTTCTGAATATGGCCAATGGGCTGGAAGGCTCCTTTGACCTGTGGACAAATCTGGACCACATCACGGCAGACCCGGTGATTATCCTCGGTGGTCTGGGCAGTATGGCCTTCGCCTTCATCTTCGCGATTGATAACCGGCTGCTGCGTGCCGTCATCGCGATGACGCTGTGCGGCTTCATTTATATCCTGTTCGGCGGCACGGTCTTCGACTCGCATGCGGTGATCCTGCTGCCGCTGTTCGCGATCATGATTGGAGCGACGACCGGTGCATTCAGCAAGCTGGTCGGACGCATCTTCCCATCGGGGCTGGTCCGGCTGGGGATCAAGGTGGTGGTGGCGATTGCCCTGCTTTATCCGTTCTGGATCTACTACTCGAACCGGCTTGAGGTCTACACGATGGATCAGGTCAGCGGTCAGTTGAAGGCGATCGAGTGGCTGCAAAAGAATACGCCTGAAGATGCGGTAATCGTGACCGACAACTTCGCCTTCGTCGATCTGCGCGAGACACACCCGAATACACAGGATTACTTCAAGGTCGAAACCGACCCGCAGATCCGAGATCTGACGCTGAAACGCGATATCTGCGCGATTGACTACGTGGTCACGACGCCGCAGGTGCTGGCCGACGTCGCGACCTTCGATATGACGTTCATGAAACCGGTGCTGGACAGCTCGGAGGTGTTAATCACCTATGCGAACAGCGGCTGGCCGGTTGAAATCCGTCAGGTGAGAAAGACCAACTGCGCCGAAACCGTGCAGACCAACGACGACGCTTCCTAGCGGTGGAGACAGCGCACCCTTTATACCCGTCGGGATGCACGTCAGATAAACTGGTATAAAGCGAAACGCCTATCATGTTTAAGGAACGCCGGAAAATGACTCACCACAGACTTCGCAGCGTCTCGGCCCTGGCATCCGTGCTGGGTTCGATCCTGATCGTGTTCACGGCTCTGGGCGGGGTTTCCGCCCAGAGTGCAGCCACTCCGCAGCCCACCGTCCCATCACCCGCAGGGCCTCACCGGATCGTGGGTGTTTATTCATCGTATAACATCTATGACCGGGGATACTTTGTTACCGATATCCCTGCGGACAAACTGACGCATCTGAATTATGGGCCGCTCAGCATCTCGGAGAACGGACAGTGCATCTCCAGCGATGAATGGGCCGACAGCGGCTTCATGTATCCGGAAGACAAAGAGACCGAGCGCAAGCGCGGCAACTTCAAACAGCTTGGGCTGCTGAAAGCGGAATATCCTGACCTGAAGATCGTGATGTCGGTCGGTGCGTGGGAATACTCCGCGCGGTTTTCGGATGTGGCGGCGACTGAAGAAGCCCGCGTCCGTTTTGCCAACTCGTGCATCAGCTACATGGTCACGAACGGCTTCGACGGGATTGACATCGACTGGCGCTATCCGGTGATCGGCGGCAAGGAAGGCAATATCACCCGGCCAGAAGACGGCGAAAACCTCGCCCTGCTGCTGGAAACCCTGCGCACACAACTTGATGCTGAAGCGGTAGATGTGGGGCGTCCGTTTCTGCTGACGGCGACACTGCCTGCCGTTCCGGAAAACGTGGACCCGCTGCCGCTTGGGAAGATCCAGCGCCCACTGGACTGGGTGAATATCACCAGTTACGGGTATCAGGGGGACTGGAGCGATCTGGCAAGCCATGCCGCGCCGCTTTACCCGAACACCCGTGACCCGCGTGGCGAGGCGGTTTACAGCCGCTATAACGTTTCGGCCACCGTGAGTGCCTATCTGGATGCAGGCGTGCCAGCGGACAAGATCGTGATCGGCATCCCATTTTACGCGCAGACATGGCGCAACGTCCGGCCCAATGATTACTTCGGGCTGTACTCGATTGCAGACGGTGTGCCGAATGGGACACGTCCGGGCGGAATCCTGTATTACAGTGATCTGGAGACCCTGTTCGGGAGCCAGAATTACGTGCGTTTCTTCGACCCGGAGACCTCCGCCGCGTGGATGTACAGCGAGAGCCAGCGCGTCGCCATCAGTTATGAGGACGAGCTGTCGATCAAGGCTAAAACGGATTACGTGCGCGAGATGAATCTGGGTGGCGTGATGCTGAACGAGCTGAGCTTCGATAGCGATGAAGCGACACTGCTGAACAACGTCTATGACAATTTCTATGGATCGCGTGCCAGAAATTAACATGCTGATGCGCTGGCGTCTCGAATGGATGCATCAGCGAGGCGTGATCCTCAGGAGAGGTGTTTATGTTTAACCTGCGAATATCGCTACATGGACTGCGACAACTCCTCTCGGCAGCCGTTCTGCTGCTGATATGCGGCCCGATGCTGCTGACCTCAACTGAGACCGTCAGCGCACAGCCGCGCTATGGAGTCGTGGTTGGGGAAGGCTCTCCGGCAAGCTGCAAGGAAGCAGATTTTGATGAAGCAATCCTGCTCGGCACCGAAATCACGTTTGACTGCGGGCCTGCGCCGGTCACGATCTTCTTCAACACCGCCAAGTACATCCAGTCCGATATGCAGATCGACGGCGGCGGGCTGATTACACTGGACGGAAGCGGCAAGACACGGCTGTTTTACAATCAGAGCAAGCTGACGCTGAAGAACATCACCCTGACGAACGCGACCACCACCGAAGGCGGCGCAGTCGTGATGAGTGATTGGGGTTCCATTGGGCTGACGCTGGAAAATGTCAAAGTGCTGAATAATTACGTCGATTTTCCGCAGGCCAACGGCGGCGACGGCGGCGGTGCACTGGCCTCCCGCGGCGGCGTGATGACGATCCGCAACAGCGTGTTTAAGAACAATCACGTCTATAACGGCGGCGGCGGCGCGATCCACTCCAAAGACACAACGCTGACCGTGACCGATACGCTGTTCGAAGGCAACTCCGGCAGCAAACCGGGCAACGGCGGCGCAGTCTTCGCAGAAGGCATCCAGCGGGATGCAATCAGCGGGGCGCTGGTCTTCCAGCGGGTGGACTTCATCAATAACCAATCACAGGGACAGGGCGGCGCGGTCTTCACCTTCCTGCGGCCAGAACAGCCGGGCAGCATCGTCATTTTCGAAGATGTCAACTTTATCAACAACCATGTGACCTACGACGACAAAGGCGATGCCTTCGGCGGGGGCCTGCGTCACGGTAACGGTATTATGATGATGGACGGCGTGCTGTTCTCCGGCAATTCGGCGCAGAATCAGGGCGGTGCGATTTTCATCGGTGAGACCTCGTATGTCCGGCTGAACAATACGACCATCAGCGGCAATAACGCGATGAGTACCGACGGCAAATCGGGCATGGGCGGCGGCATCGCGATTGGAATCCAGAGCACGATGGTCATCAATAACAGTACGATTGTGTACAATCAGGCCGGATTCCTCGGTGGCGGCATTCAGAGCAACAGCACCGGCTCGATCCTGCGGAACAGCATCGTCGCGCATAATGCATCCTTCAATGAATGGGGCATCAACCAGAACTGCACCACCCTGATGCAGAACGGCGGCGGCAATCTTCAGGACCGACCGCAGAATCCGTATCAGATCAACGACTTCGAGTGTACACAGGGCATCACCATCGGTGATCCGATGCTGGCTCCTCTGGCGGATAACGGTGGACGCACGAAGACCCACGCTCTGCTGACGGGCAGTCCGGCGATCGATCAGGGTTTTAACAGCGCCTGTGAACTGAAGGACCAGCGCGACCATGTGCGCGTCGGTCTGTGCGATATCGGCGCATATGAATACGACGGGGTGCCCTATTCGACTGTCGATTTCCTCGCCAACAGCGGCTTTGAAATCTCTGGCCCGAAGAAGAAATATGCCGAAAGCTGGAAGGCTAAAAATCTGACCGGCGACAAGCGCGTCTGCAACAAGCCGGAGAAATTCCCAATTTTCGAGGGCGGCTGCATCTTCGTCTTTAAAGGCAAGGATGGCGAAAACAGCAGCCTGACACAGAAGATCAAACCGACTGCGCTGGGACCGGGTGAACAGCTCGCCTTGAGTCTGTTTCTGCATGCGACCAACCTGACACCCGGCATGACCGCGCAGGTCAAGGTTGCCTATACTGACGGCTCCAAGAGTGATCTGACACTCGATCTGGCGGGGCCGTCACAGTACCGGCGGATGACGGGCAACCTCACCCTGACTGGCACCCCCAAGGTCATCAAGGTCAAAATCAGGATGAAGGCTAACAACGGCGTGGCCTACATCGATGATGTACGCCTTGGGAAAATCACATTACTTGCAACGGAAGCACCAGCGTCCACACTGACACTACCAGCGGCAGACACGCCAACGGCGGATACGGTGCTTCCTCTTCCTTAAAAGGGTTCTCTCCCTTTCTCTCCCAGACAGACCTGATCGCCGCTAGTCGAGGTGAAAGACCTCTTCCAGCACGATCAGGTTCTGATCTGCATGTGCCCCGGCGGGTAATTCAAAGAATGGGGACATCATGGCCTGCCAGCGGCCATTGACCTCGGTCTTTTCCATCGCGGCCTGCGCTTCCTCCAGTGAGTGCGGCGTCTCGAAATAGCCGAAAAGGGTGCCATCCTCGCGCAGAAACAGCGAGTAATTGTGCCATCCGGCCTCGGACAGCGCCTGGCGCATCTCCGGCCAGACATTTTTATGATGCTCTCTGTACTCGTCGAGACGATCCTGCTTCACCTTCAGTAAAAATCCTACACGTTTCATATTTTCTGCTCCTGTAAACGTATAAGTCGGCACGCATAAATCGTAATCCGATGCGGGCGGTAAATCAAACGAGATAAGAGGCATCCCGACTCTTGTATCGTCTCATGCGTGATGGGAACCGCCGGCGTGATATGTGATTACTGCGTAATGAGAGTTCCGCTAACAGATCGAGGCAATACCGGCATCCTGACTGCGAGTGTGATTATAATCAGGCCGCTTTGACCGTTCGCCCTGACCTCAAGGAGTCGCCATTCTATGCCCGCTGACACTGCCGACAGACCCACCAATGCCGAGCAGAATGTGAACCAGGCCGGTGCCATTATAAACCGGGTGCGAAAACTGCCTGTGACGCGCTATATCACACTGTATCTGATCTTCGGGATCGTGCTGAGTGCGCTCAGTCTGTGGGTTTTCAGCGAGATCGCTGAAGAACTGACGGTCGAAGGCGACCGGCTGACACACTTTGATACCGAACTGGCGAACGCGCTGCACGCAGAGGCTACACCCCTCGGCATACAGATCTATCTGGTGATTACGTGGTTCGGATCAGAGGGGGTGTGGGCATTCGGTGTGCTGATCGGGCTGGTGTTTCTGCTGCGCCGCGACTGGTTTCGGCTGCTGTTCTGGGCTGTCACACTGATCGGCGGCGCACTGCTCAACGGGTTTATGAAGGAATTCTTTGCACGTCCGCGCCCGTATTTCGCAGATCCGCATGTCATCGAGCAGAATTACAGCTTCCCCAGTGCGCACTCCATGATGTCACTGATCCTGTATGGCCTGATCGCCTATCTGCTGTGGCGGGCCATCCACGACCGCGTCACCCGCTATTTCGTTGTATTCGATGCCGTACTGTTCATTGTCCTGATCGGTATCAGCCGTATGACCCTTGGTGTGCACTACATCTCGGACGTGATCGGCGGCTTCGCGGCTGGTGGGGTCTGGCTGGGCGCGTGCATCGCCGCTATGAATCTGATCCAGCAGCACGGTGAATACCGTCAGCAGATGCGGCAGGTCATCGCGTCATCGGATCAGGCACAGGATAAAACCGCCGGTAGAGCGTGATCTGACGTTCGCGGGCGGCGCGGAGCAGTTCAACAGCCTCGGGCCTCGGGTGGAAGTATTTTCTGACCTGTACCTGAGCGGCGCGATCCAGTCCGCCAGTGATCAGCGCGGCCAGACCACGTGCGGTCACTTCCGGTTCTTCCACCAGCCGCAGTTCGCGGTTAAAGGCATCGGCCATCATCTGCGCCCATGCATCGGATGACTGCATGGCCCCACCACCAGCATACACCGGCAGATCCTCACGCTCATCAATCAGCAGATCGGCCACCGCAGACAGGCGGATCGCTACGCTTTCCATCAGCGCCTGCACGACATCCAGCGGACTGGTGGACAGACGCAGGCCGTGGATCGTCCCGACCGCGTCCGGCGCATAACCCGGGCTGCGCTCCCCTGCCAGCATCGGCAGCACGGTCAGCCCGTGTCCGTCGGCGGGACGATTTCGCAGTGCGGCTTCCAGTGCGTCACGGTCTTCGGAGAGATTCCACTGGCGCAGCGCCCACGCGAAGATGCTGCCACCCTCGGTCGTCGCCCCGCCCACCAGATGGGTTGGGGCATCGACGCGATAATCCCATAACCCACGCGGCAGCTTCAGGACGGGTTCACGGCTGATCCGACGGAGGGCGCTGGTGGTACCAACCGTCAGCACCACGCGGCGGTGATCGACTCCACCGGAACCGATGTTGGCGGCGGCCCCATCCCCAACCGAAAGATAAAACGGCACATCGGCAAGCTGCGGCCAGCGCTTGCAGTAGTCCGCGCCTAATCCCTGCTGGACGGCGCTAAAATCCGCCAGAGCAGGCAGTTGATCGGCGCGCAGGCCCAGCACCTGAAGCCACTCACGATCCCATGTCAGCGCGTGGCGGTCAAGCAGGCCGGACCATGAGGCGGTGGAATAGCTGCACGGGACTTCACGCTCAAACCAGATGCGATAGCAGTAGGTGGCAAAGTCAATCCACTGAAGCTCTGAGTACTGGTCGGGGATGATTTCGTGACGGAGCCATGCCAGCTTTGCCGGATGATAGGCGACATGATGCGGGCATCCGGTACGATGGTAGGCGCTCTCTACGTCGATCTGGCTACGCAGGGCGGCGACGTAGGACGCGGCGCGGGTCTCGGCATAGGTGTACAGCGGAGTGACCGGCTGGCTGGCGGCATCCACCCCCAGCAGATTGCCGACCAGCGTCGTGATCCCGACAGCACTCACCTGTCCCCCGTGACGGCTCCACGCTTCTGAGGCCAGCAGGTCGTCGATACAGGCTTCGATCTTGCCACGCAGTACATCGGCGTGAATCTCTGCTGCGCCTTCCGGTTCATAAGTGAAGTGATAATCACGCCGCGATGCCGCATGGGGAAAGACAGTCAGCGTCTGTTCACCCATCATCAGCGCCCGAACCGAAGAACTCCCCACATCGATAATCAGGACTGCCATCCGCTTGCCACCCCTTCTGATGCTGCCCGGTGAAAACAGCCACGATTGTAGCAGAAAGTCAGGGTATCAACGGGCACCGCGCAGACAACAGCCAGAGACATCGATCGAGACAGGCTTGAAAATCAGGCTTGAGAAAACACTACGTTACATTTGTCACAATTCCAGTAAAATACAGTAAATATTGATTTTGCTTTCAGCTTTTCTTTAAGAGGGAAGATCCGTGAGCAGGTAATTTTAGACCATACGATCTTCCTTTTCAGGCCGCTGCCTGATTGATACAGGCAGTAAAAAGGGGTTATTTGTGTCACCGTATAATACCGCTGACAGCATGGATGAAGTACCACCCCAGACACGATCCACGTTCAGCCGGACTGCCTCAGAATTCCGAGAGATTTCCCAACCGGTTAAACTGATGGTTCATGGCAGCACCGGCCTGATTCTTGATGCGAACACGGCTGCCGAACGCTTTTACGGCCTCACCCTGACGGAACTGCGCAGTCGCGACCTCGACAGCCTCAAAGCTGCGGTCGAACAGGATACATATGCAGACCGTGATGAGGCTGAACCGCACTGGCTGCGCCTCGTCTATGACGAGGGACGGCGGATGATCTCACGGGTCCATCTGTCAGCCGATAACATCCCTCGTACCGTCGATCTGTTGATTCACCCGACCGAAGTCGGGGACCAGCCTGTGCTGTATATCACGGTGATCGATACCGCCAGCCAACGGATGCTGACCAGCGCCCATCACGAGAGCCAGCAGCGCTTCCGGCTGGCGTTTGAATTCTCTCCGATTGGTATCGCGCTGGTTTCACTTCAGGGAAGATGGCTTCAGGTCAACCATCACATTCTGGAAATGCTCGGCTATACCGAAGATGAACTGATGAGCAGTGATTTCCAGAGTATCACGCACCCGGACGACCTCGAAAAAGACCTTGAACTTGTTCGAAGTCTGATGGAAGGCGAAACCGGCAGCAGTTACCTGCTGGAAAAGCGCTATTTCCATAAAGATGGGAGCATCGTCTGGGCGCTGCTGGCGGCGTCAGTAGTTCGAAATTCGAGAGGCGAGCCGCTGTACTTTGTCTCGCAGATTGAGAACATCACGAAGCGCAAACAGCAGGAAGCCGAGCTGCGCGAACATCAGGAACGCCTTGAAATGATCATGAAGGCGGCACAGCTTGGGACATGGGAAGCGTATTACGACACATGGGAGCTGTTCGTCGATGACCAGTGGCTGGCGCTGCTGGGCTATGAACGTCATGAAGTAGACCTGACGATGGATGGGCTGAGTGCGCTGTTTCACCCTGACGATATGGTGATGGTCCGGGAAAAAATTACAGAACTCTACGGGCAGGGCATTTTTTACTATCAGGTGGAGCAGCGTGCACGTCATAAAAATGGCACATGGCGGTGGATGCTGTCGGCTGGGAAAGTCGTGGATTTCGACAAAGACGGCAACCCCACCCGCCTGATCGGGATCATGTGCGACATCCACGAACAGCGCGAAGCACAGCTTCATGAGAACGAACTGCAACTCGAGAGAGCGCATTCCAGACTGTTGTCAAACTTTATCCGTGATACCTCGCATGATCTGCGCACACCGCTGACCGCGATCAGTTCGAGCCTGTATATCCTTGAACGCATTGATGACCGCGAACGACGGGCCGAGAAAATCCGCGCGATTAACTTCCATGTGAATTATCTGAACCGTGTGCTGGAGCAGCTTCAGGCCATGGCAACATTGGACAGTGGGCTGGAACCCAACATGGCACCGGTGGATCTGGAAGTGCTGCTGGAGACGCTGGTCCAGCGCTATGGAGAGCTTGCCAGTAACAAACGTCATATCGTAAGAACCCATCTTCAGCACCGAATGCCACGCGTACACATCGATGGCAGCCGGATGTATACCGCACTTGAAAGCATTGTCCTGAACGCCCTGCAATTTACCCCAGAGGGCGGCGCGATTCTGATCGAAGCCTATCAGGCGGACGGCTATATTCACATCAATGTCCACGATAACGGGATCGGCATTGCACAAGAGCATCTGCCGTATGTCTTCGACCGTTTTTACAAGGTTGACCCCGCGCGGCCCCTGACCACCGGCGGCGCGGGTCTGGGGCTTTCGATGGCGAAACTGATTGTTGAAATGCACCAGGGCGAGATCGAAATCGAAAGCACAGAGAAGGTCGGGACGGTGGTTCGTATCCGCCTCCCTATCATGTAATCGTTATCGCGACAGCTATTACGGCATACTTCCCAGCGCTTTCGGGGCAGAATTTTCTCCAGACTGTAACCTGCGGTATGCTCTTTGCTGTTTGACGTTCCCGCTTCGAAATTCCCTGACAATGGGGTGGATTCTTCCAGCCCCTACGATTGGCATCCCACGACCTGACAGGACGATCATGCGCATTGGAATCGCGACCAACGCTTTTAAAGGCAGCCTGACCGCCACCACTGCCGCCCAGGCCATTGCCGATGGACTGACGGCATCCCGACTGACGTGTGAAACCGTGTGCATGCCTTTGGCCGATGGCGGCGACGGCTCACTGGACGCTATGCTGAGCCAACCGGGAAGCCAGCGGCGGACACTCCGTGTGGAAAATGCACTCGGTGAAACGATTGAGGCCGAGTACGGCGTGCTGGCAGACGGGACGACGGCGGTGATCGAGATGGCGTTGGCCTCTGGGCTGGCACAGCTTCACGGACGCTATGATCCGATACACGCCAGCACTTATGGCACCGGGCAGTTGATCCGTGATGCCGTCAGCCGGGGGGCGACACGGGTGATTGTCGGTGTGGGTGGCAGTGCGACGACAGACGGCGGCGCAGGCTGTTTGCAGGCTATGGGCGTCGATCTGCTGGGTGCTGACGGTCGTCCCATTCGGCGTGGGGGCGGCAACCTGCACACGCTGGCACAGGTTGGCGCACCCTTCGATCAGGCCGAGATCTGGGTGCTGTGCGATGTTGATAACCCACCGTTAGGCGAACGCGGCGCGGCGGCGGTTTTCTCTCCTCAGAAAGGCGCTTCCCCGGAACAGGTCGCGGCGCTGGAAATCAATCTGACGCATTATTTTACCGTGATCGTCAATCTGATCGGACAGGATGTGCGCACGCTTCCTGGTGGTGGCGCAGCCGGGGCGCTGGCGGGTGGACTGTCAGCACTGGCCGGGGCGAAACTGCTCTCCGGTGCGCAGACACTGATCCATGTGCTGGGCTATGATGCGATCATCCCGCAGTGCGACCTGATCATCACGGGTGAAGGCCAGCTTGATACCCAGACACTCGGTGGCAAAGGGCCAGCGGTGATCGCACGGGAAGCGGCGAAATACGGTGTCCCGACGATTGCCTTAGCCGGCGCGATCCCGACCGCAGCAGACGCGCTGACTGACTCCCCGATCCGTGCGGCCTTCAGTCTGGTCCCGCGACCGGCCACGCTTGAAGAGGCACTTGCCCACGCATCCGAATGGCTGTCACAGGCGGCGATGCAGATCGGCAATCTGATCGCGCTGGCTGGTGATCTGCCGAACGAAGGCCAGTGATCGGGTTTAAGCGGAAAAGTCCTCATACGCAGCGAGTTAACAGCACAGAGACAACAGGCGTTTTCCGTCGTCTGCGGATTGCAGCAGTGGCGGCAGTGGCGGCACTGGCGGTGGCGCGAAATTTTACGCCACTACCCCTATTTTCCCCTCAAAATGGGCGGCGATGGCAGAATTGCGGCGCATTTACGCCACAAGGTGCCACAAAGTGCCACAAGGCGCAGCACAGAAATGCACTGCAAGGGCGTGCCTGCTGCTGCTGCTGCTGCCGCACATAAATTTTGTGCGGCAACAACGGTTTTCCCCTCAAAGTTGAAACTTTGCTGCACGATTCTGCTGCAAATGTGCTGCAAAGTGCTGCAACTGGCTGCTGCAAATGTGCTTGTAGCAACTTAGGGTTGCTGCAACTGCGAGAGAAGCAGGCGGCATTGAATGCGTCCCCTGCGTTTCCGTGATTTTGCAACGACAGCGCGGGCGTTTTCTGCCGAGAGCCTGTTTGAAAATTGATTATGGGTGCGGACAGGACGCCATTGCGAGCAATGCGGCCCTGTCCCTACATGGCGCATAAATGCGCGGTACGTATTTTGCAGGGACAACGACATGCAAGCATGTTCGGCGTTGTCCGGCGTTTCCATAAGACTCAGACAGGTTTTCTGAATTTTTAAATACGCTTTAGAGCGTGTTATGAACTTTCAGAATTGAGTTCGTCCTGCGGTCTTAACCCCACCCCTAAATCCCCTTCTCCAGGGAAACCTGTTTCGGGACGGAGAAACTGCATTTCTCAGGGCAAGGCTTTAAAAGTGCATAACAGCCTTTAACAGACAGGGATGTTAAGGTGCAGGCACTTTACAGTATAGCACGAATGTTCTGCTTGCGCGGTTCGAATTTTCAAACGAAGTGGACCAAAAAAAGCCTGCCATCCGGCATCGTATGCATGCTTATCCTTCTCTCAGTTGGCTGCACCTTTTCATGCAGCGGACAAGCCTTGATCGTGTATTTTGCAGAGGTGATGGACTGCGCGATCGGCGGGGGTGGCTGGTATGAGATCGCAATATTACACGAGATTAAGCAATTTCAACGAAAATTTTTGAAACCTTAAAATGTGATATACCATTGTTTAAAGCATACCGGGTAAGTTCACAGTACGGACATGCTGAAAATACATCACAGGAGGTTATTTTGATGAAACAGTTACGGGTTCTTTTATTTGTGGTGCTGGCCGCCGTTTTAGGGACACAGGCGGTACTGGCACAGGATGCGGTCCCCATTACGATCCGCTGCAAGGCGGACAGCAATGGTGGAGAAGGCTGGCGCTGCGATAACTTCGCCGAAGTCGAAGCGCAGGTGGAAGAAGAACTGGGGATCGCGATCGATCTGACACTGATTCAGGACAATAAGGACTGGGGCGATTATAAAAACGAATTCGTCCTCGCGTCTGAAGCTAATGAAGCGCCAGACATCGTCGTGGCGGGTCATGAAGACATCGGCGCGTGGGCACCGGCAGGTTTCATCATCCCGCTGGACGAACTGATCGCTGAGCATGAAGAATTCGAAGACGTTGTCCCGACGCTGTGGGACTCGCAGAAGTGGGATGGTCAGATCTGGGGTGTCCCACAGGATGCAGAAGCCCGCCCGATCTTCTTCTCCAAACTGCTGCTGAGCGACCTCGGCTGGAGCGATGAAGAAATCGACTCGCTGCCGCAGCGCGTGGCCGATGGCGAATTCACCTTTGAAGATCTGCTGGCAACCGCGCAGCAGGCTGTCGATGAAGGCGTGGTCGAGGCTGGCAACGGCTTATGGCATCGCACAGGCAACGGCCCTGACTGGCTGATCTGGTACTACGGTTTCGGCGGCGAAGTGCTGACCGAAGACGGCAACCTGGTCTTCGACCGTGAAGCGGCAGAAGGCGCACTCTCGCTGATCGCCAGCCTGCCCGCCAGCGGCATCACCCGTTCCGATATGATCGGTCTGGACAGCAATATCCTGAATGAAGGCGTTGCTTCGACGGAAGATGTGCTGTTCCATCAGGGCGGGACGTGGAACTGGGCGAACTGGGCACGCAACTTCGTTCAGGCAGAAGATGGTAACGCTTATCTGCTGGAAAACATGAGCCTGATGCTGTTCCCGGCGATGGATGAAGAAGTCGGCCCGGTGACGCTGACGCACCCGCTGTCTTACCTCATCAGCAGCCAGAGTGAGAATCCTGACGTGGCGATGGCGCTGATTGCCGCGGTGACGACACCGGAAGCCAATAACCGTCACGCGATCGACAGCTTCCACCTCGGCATCCTGAATGCGCAGCTTACGTCTGATGAATACGTCGAAAACGAAGCGATCAGTCAGGCGCACTACATGCTGGATCACACGACTGCGATCCCGAACCATCCCGGCTGGACGGCATGGTCGAATGCATGGTGGACGGCGATTCAGGCTGCATTCTCCGGCGAAGCAACTCCGGCAGAAGCCGTCGAAATGGCCGTCGGTCAGATGCAGAACGAGCTGGGGGACAGCATCACCATCCGCTAGATCGGCTGTCTGTCAGGCAGGATGATAACCCTGAATAACGGGTGGAGCGGCGCATACGCTGTCTGTTGTCTGTATGCCTCGCTCCACTTTCAGCCTGAAGTACGGGGGTCGGGCGCGATCTGCGCTGCGGCTCCTTCAAAAATAGACGAAAACACTTTTCAAAGACTGCGATTATGACAAGAACACTCCTTGACACGGCGGACGCCCTGCCCCCACCCGACAACGCCGATACCACCACACAGACGCGCAGCAGAGGAAGGGCACTGCGGGCGCATCTGGTCGCGTATGGTTTTATGGCCCCGGCGATTATCCTGGGACTGCTGTTCTTCATCCTGCCCGCCATTCTGGTGGTCTATCTGAGTATGACCGATCTTTCGACGGCCAATTTCACCTCAGACATCAGCCGGATGAATTTTGTGGGGCTTGCCAATTTTCAGACGCTGCTGCGCGACCCACAGGTGCCGAAGATCTTCTTCAATACGGTCTTCTATGTGGTGACCACCCTGTCGCTGTTCAATATCACCGCCGGGCTGGTGGTCGCGCTGCTGACGGCGCACGTCAACCGGCGGGCGGGCTTTATTTACCGCGCCCTGTGGATTCTGCCGCGCATCACTACGGCGGCGGTCTATGTGCTGATGTGGCGGCGAATTATCGCTGAACCGCCCTACGGCATCATCAATCAGGTGAATGGCGTTCTCGGTCAGCCGCAGGTGCTGTATGCGGCGGAAAACCCGTGGACGTTCGTGATTCTGGTCAACGGGTTTGTGGGGCTGTCCTTCGGCATGATCATCTTCACCTCGGCCATCGAAGCGATCCCGAAGGATCTGCTGAACGCGTCACTGGTGGATGGTTCGACACTGATGCAGCGCGTGCGTTATGTGATCCTGCCGATGCTGCGCTGGCCGCTGCTGTTTGTGGTGACGTATCAGACTCTTTCGCTGCTGACCTCATTCGAGCAGATCCTGCTGCTGACGGACGGCGGCCCCGGCC
The DNA here is from genome assembly GCA_023430545.1 of Chloroflexota bacterium. Classification (GTDB taxonomy): domain Bacteria; phylum Chloroflexota; class Anaerolineae; order Aggregatilineales; family Phototrophicaceae; genus JAEZAF01. Next base: position 24,443 of record JAEZAF010000045.1, on the reverse strand, counting down.
TGTATCAGACTGAAGTCTGGGCGCTGACAGCCTATCACCGGGCGCTGTCGAATTACTTCGGCAACGCGCAGTGGGGTTACGGCTCGGCCTTTGCGGTGCTGCTGGTGCTGATCGGTGTCTTTCTGGCCTTTATTTACATGCGCGTGTTCCGCTTCAATGACCTTGTGGCAGAACCGAAGATCGAGGTGCTGTGATGGCTGCATCAGCGGCGACGAATGCCCTGCCCCCGGTCCCAACGGTGAAAACCGTGCCGGAGAAACACGCTTCCGTGGGAAGCACAATTGTTTACGCGATACGACAGGTGCTGATCGTCAGCGGGGTGCTGCTGCTGATCGCTGCTTTCAATGAATACCTCCTGCGGCCTGCGCTGGCTTCGGTCAATGTGCAGGAAGCCTTTACCGCAACGGTGGCGGCGCTGTGCATCGGCCTGATCGCACCTGCGGCCTACATCACCAGCGGGATTGTGGCGCGGCGGCTTCGGTCGCGCTCGTTTGTCAGCGCGGTGCTGTGCGCGTGGCTGGTGACGGCCCTGGTCTATGCCCTGATGACGGCCTATCAAGCAGGCACCGAAACTGGCCCCTTCCGGCAGACGCCGACGCTCAATTTCAGCGTCCAGCAGGCCACAGAGGGTGTCGAAGTTGTGACGGTGGACCCGGACGGCGCGGCGGCGGAAGCGGGTCTGCTGCCGGGGGACATCATCACGGCGATACGGCGTGATCAGGTGAATGCCGAGCAGCTTCTGACCACGATTGGTCGGGCGGCGGAAGGTGATGCGCTACGCCTGCGGCTGATGCGCGGCGAAGAAGAGATGCAGCTCACCGCACGGGTACGGGTTGGCGCTCAAATCGATACCATACAGATCATACGCGGCATCGCGGCGGCGCTGGTGATTGCGACTCTGGCGATCATCATCCCGGCGAACTGGGTCCCGCATCTGCTGCTGATCGGATCACTGCTGCCGCTGATCGCCGGTTATGCGTGGCTGATTATCGGCTCGTTCTCGACACGGACACATGGCCTGCTGCCGGTTGATGCGAGTGGCAATATCGGCGGCTGGACGCTTCAGAACTGGGCATTTCTCGGTGGAAGCAGCATTGGCGGCCCGGCGACAAATATCTGGCTGGTGACAGGCAACTCGCTGCTGATCGCCGTCTCGATGACGATCGTCTCACTGACGGTCTGCTCGATGGCGGGCTACGCACTGTCGCGGATGAACTTCCCCGGACGCCGCGCCTTCCTGTCAATGACACTGGTGCTGCACGGATTCCCGGCGATCACACTGCTGATCCCGATCTTTCTGGTGCTGATCAATCTCGGCAGCATCCCGGTGATCGGCAAGCTGATCGGCTATAACACGGTCGGCGGCATCGCGATGGTGATGATCGCGTTCGAACTGCCGCTTGGAGTGTGGCTGATTAAAGGCTTCTTCGACAATATCTCATGGGATATGGAACGCTCCGCCCTGATCGACGGTGCGTCACGCTGGCGCACATTCTGGGAAATCATCCTGCCACAGATCCGACCGGGGCTGCTGGCGCTGGGGATCTTCTCGTTTATCGGCGGCTGGAATGCCTACCTGATCCCGGCGACGTACAGCGTGGGGACGGGGCTGGCGAATCTGCCGGTGTATATCAGCCAGCTTACGGGTGAACTTTCCCCGGCAAGCTGGAATCAGGTAGCGGCGGTTGGGCTGTTCCAGCTTATCCCGATCCTGTTGTTTTTCATCTTCGCCCAGGAATATCTGCTGAATATTTATGCGGGCGGCACGAAAGGAAGTTCATAGGATGGAAATCGCGCTCTCGCAGCTTACAAAATCCTTCGGCGGTGTGCAGGCCGTCGATCATCTGAATCTGCACATTCAGGATGGCGAGTTCGTCGCCTTTCTCGGCCCGTCCGGGTGTGGCAAGACGACTACGCTGCTGATGGTGGCAGGTATTTATAAGCCTACGTCAGGGACGATCCGCTTTGGAGATCGCGTGGTGAATCAGCTTCCGCCGCGTGAACGCAATATCGGCATGGTGTTTCAGAGCTACGCACTTTACCCACACATGACCGTCGAGGAGAACATCGGCTATCCGCTGAAGCTGAAGAAAGTCCCGAAGCAGGAGCGCAAAGCCCATGTCCAGCGCATCGCGGATATTATGGGCATCGGCAATCTGCTGGAACGGCGTCCGGGACAGCTTTCCGGCGGACAGCAGCAGCGTGTGGCACTGGGACGCGCACTGATCAAGGAACCGGATATCCTGCTGTTCGATGAACCGCTGTCGAATCTCGATGCACGCCTGCGCCTCACGATGCGCGGCGAGATCAAGCAGCTTCAGAAACGGCTCGGCATCACGTCGATCTTCGTCACGCATGATCAGACCGAGGCGACCACGATGGCGGATCGCATCGCGGTGATGCATCAGGGCAAGCTGCAGGCCTTCGATACACCGGAAGACCTGTATGAGCGCCCCAAAACGATGTTCATCGCTGGTTTTATCGGCAACCCGCCGATGAACCTGTTCGATGTCGATCTGACCCATTCGGACGGGACCTTTATCGCCCGTCAGAACGGCATGTCGCTCCAGATCCCGAAAGAACGCAGCCAGATCAGCACCAGCGGCACGACGGCCAAGCTCGGCATCCGACCGGAGAACATCGAACTGATGACGGGCGATACGCAGGGCGACACAGTCGGCGAGGTGATGCTGGTCGAGCCGCTTGGCCGCGACGATATGCTGGATGTTAAAATCGGTGCAGAACACTTTTACGTGCTGGCTGATCCGGCCATGCGTGTGCGCACTGGCGATCAGGTCCGGCTGAAGTTTGATACTTCCAAAGTACAGTTTTTCGACTCAACAACCGGAGACTCGCTTTTATGGCGATAAATCTGCCGCCCTACCCGATCTATGCGACAGCAGAGGATCACTTTGCGACCCTCGACCGGATGATCCCGGACGAGACCGATCACGAACTGGCGCTGCGGTACGCGCCGCGCATCCGGTTTGACCTGCGCGAGCCGTTTCTGCCGTCGGTCGTCGGCTATACCGTCTTCCGTCAGATGGAGAAATCGCCGTCTTTCCCGCGTGAGATCGTGCTGCCGCCCAACGCAGCGCTGGCGATTGAGTACGCGATCTGGTGGGACTGGGATATTCAGCATCTGTATGAGCTGGAGCATATCTGGGTGTATGTCAGCGAACAGGGCGAGATCGTGGCGTCGGATGCAAGCTGGCACGGCGGTTATCATGCCATGCTGGACGAAAACGACGCCATTCCGATGGAAGATGGCCGCGTCACGCTCTACTCGGAACCGGGCAAGCACGCCTTCGCGCCGGTGATGGACTGGCTGATAGAGCGGCGTCCGACGACCGAAGCGGGATGCACGCGGCGCAGTGGTGTGATGGGTGTGCATGTCACACCGCTGTTCGACGGCCTGATCCCGGATCGCAAGCCGCTGAATAACAACGTGGTACGGGCGTGGCTGGAACGTCAGGCGTTTACGCCAACCTATGACTTCTCACAGCGCTTCGACCTGTCGAGTGCCGTATTCGTGCCGTGGGGCCAGCTTTTCGCGTGGATTCCGTCACGGGTGGCGTGGTGGGCGGCCTATCTGCGCGAGACCACGCCGCCTGACCAGCGTCGTCCACTGCGGATTGCGCATCGCGGGGCATCAGCTTACGCACAGGAAGGCTCGCAGGCATCAGTGGAACAGGCGGCGAAACTCGGGGCGGATATGGTCGAGATCGACCTGCGCGTGACTGCCGACGATGTACCGATCATCGCCCATGATGCCAGCCTTCAGCGCGTGTTTGGCGTTGAAGGGACCGTCAGTGAGATGACGCTGGCCGAACTGCGGGCGATCACACCACCGGACCGTCAGCCACTGCTGACCTTCGAAGAGATGCTCGACCTGTGTGCATCGCTGGGGCTGGGGCTGTATCTGGACATCAAGGAAGTGACACCGACCGCGATGGTGCAGGTGATCGAAAGCCTGCGCAAGCTGGGCATGCTGCGCTATTCGGTATTCGGTTCGTTCCGGCCTGATGTGGTGGCAGAGGTCAAGGCGCTGCGGCCAGACGCCCCCACCTCGATTCTGTTCGCCTCGACGCATGTCGATCCGGTGGCGCTGGCAGCATCCGTCGGGGCGGATTTCGTCCACCCGTGCTGGGAACGCTTCGAGTCGCCGTCTTCGCTGCTGACGGCGGAGTGGATCGAACGGGTGCGGGCGTCAGAACTGGGGATTATCTGCTGGCATGAGGAACGCCCGGAAGAGATCGCGGCGCTGAACGCGCTCGGCGTCGAGGGAATCTGTTCCGATCAACCGGAGCTGCTGGTGCGGTAGACGATCAGATCCGTCAGGCAGGTGACAGGGTAACAAATGGGCCGGAAGAATCCGGCCCCTACGTTTTTACAGTGTGCAGGGACAACACCTGAACATACCTGCGGGTCGTGGTTCGAATGGTGTTTTACTCGAAATCGTATTCCAGTTCGAAGCGGTACTTTTCAGGGTCTGCGCCGGAGACTGCCAGACCGCTGCCGGTTAGTCCCTGAAGGTCACCGGTCCCGGAGCCGCGCACGACGACCGAGGTGGTTCGGGCGGTCTCGCCATCAAAGCTGCCGGTAAGCTGAAGCACAAATGATCCCCGTTTGCCGCCCAGTGTCCCTTCTACCCGTTCCAGCCCGACATAATCGGTGATGCCATTGTCACGGTAGGTCATCAGCATCTGGGCGGTGCTTTCCGCTTCCAGATGGCCGTGATAGACGAACTGCATTTTCGCATGGGTCAGCTTCGCGCCGGAGACTTCCTTATGATCGCGGCTATCCCATGTCTTTTCGTCCCAACTCTTCACCTCGAACTTTGAATTGGCTTGCATGGTCCACCTGCTTTCGTTTACATCGAACAGAGGCATTTTCAGGTTTCAGTATATGGAGTACTGCGCAGTCCGTCTTGCAAAAACGCGCCAGAAACCGAATTTTTGTGCTATGCTATCAGGGATATAAGTATGATCTCACTGGCCCGATAAACGTACTGCAAAACGATGCAATCACCGATTTCTACCTCTACCGAAACACTACAGCCGGAGCAGCGAGCGCCGGAAGGCATTCTCAATCAGCACATCGCGCAGACCAAGTTCAGCCTGATGCGCTATCTCCCACCGCAGGATCTCGCCCCGTTTGTCGAGACGCTGTGGATCGTCCGGTGGGATCTGCGCGGACAGGCCCCGTACACCAGCGAAAACCTGCCGCATCCGAGCGTGAATATCAGCTTCGAGCCGGATCAGGTGCGTTTCGTGGGTGTGACGACGGCCAAATTCACCTATCATCTGGAAGGTGCTGGCAAGGTGCTTGGCGTCAAGTTTCGCCCCGGTGGATTCTACCCGTTTGTCCAGCGACCGATGTCTGATTTTACCGACCGGTCACTGCCGCTGCGCGAGGTACTCAACGTCGATCAGGATAGGCTGATGCACGGTATGCAGGCACAGCACACAGATACGGAGATCATCCATTACGCGGCGGACTTTCTGCGGGGACGGCTTCCAGAACCAGATCCAATGGTTGAGATGGTACACGGCATCATCCGAGAGATTGTCGAGGACCGCCGCCTGCGCAAAGTCGATGAGGTCGCGGCGCGGTTTCATCTCAGCAAGCGAACACTTCAGCGGCTGTTCCGGCAGTATGTCGGCGTGGGGCCGAAGTGGGTGATCCAGCGCTATCGGCTGCACGGCGCACTGGAACAGCTTGCCGACCCTTCCATCCGTGACTGTCTGGAACTGGCGCTGGAACTCGGCTATTTCGATCAGGCGCACTTTACACGCGACTTCAAAGCGATTATCGGGCAGCCACCGACCGAATACGCCCGCAGACTCAATCTGCTTTAATGGGGATGGGTTCCATCAGAAACGCATATCATGTCATTATTGACATGTCTTAAAATAATGGCTATAGTGTAGCCATGCTTAAGTACATCTTACTCGGTTTTCTGAATTATAAAGCGCTGACGGGCTATGACATCAAGCGGCTGATCGACCTCTCGACCGGTCATTTCTGGCATGCCTATCACAGCCAGATTTATACCACCCTGCGCAAGATGGAAGCAGACGGGCTGGTGACTTCTGAGATCGAAGGCGACGATGACAAGCTGGAACGGCGGCTCTATACGCTGACGTCAGCAGGCGTGGCGGAATTACAGGCATGGCTCAGTAACCCGCTGACCGAGTTACCGACGAAAAAGGATGAACTGCTGGTCCGGCTGTTCTTTTCCGCCTCTCGCAGCAAATCCGAGACGCTGGATGAACTAAGACTTCAGCGGTCGCTGCACCGGCAGAAGCTGGCGGCGTATGAAACGCTCAACATGGCGGAAAATATCACGGAAATGCAGCGCGGCAGCGATCACGACATGATGTGGGAAGCGCAGTTCTGGTATCGGACACTGCAACACGGCATGGCCTACGAGACGATGTATCTCCAGTGGCTGGATGAGACGATTGAATGGCTGGAAAACACCTGAATTTCAGAAATCTCTTCCGTCTCTATATGTCAATTTTTACATGTTCGTTTTGAAACAGTCCTACTAACCTAGCCTTCAGGGAGTGCAGCCATGTACCAGTGGATTTTTAAGCGGCAAATTCGACAGGCGTTTCGTCAGCTCAGCACAGGGGATTATGACCGTGTTCTGACCGTCTTCGCACCCGATGTGCATTTCATCTTTGCCGGGGATCATACCCTGGTAATCGACACCCATGACCGACAGGCTGTGAGAACATGGTTCGCAAACTGGAGGCGGCTGTTCCCCACCATGCAGATCAGGCCGGTCAAGATTTACGTCGCCGGACCTCCGTGGGATGCCGTGGTGACAACACAGTTTCAGGTGACGGAGACGTTACCCAACGGTAGTGTATACGAAAACAACGGCGTGCAGATTGTGCGCATCCGTTTAGGCAAAGTGCATTATGACTATCTGATCGAAGACACCCTGCTCCTTCAGCAGGCACTCGACGCAATCAAGTTTCAATCCGTCGCCGCTGAGTCTGAGCCTGCGCTCTGACTACCGCGGTTCATCACAGATCGTTCAACCAAACTCAGAAGGAGTACAGACTCATGACCATCAGCCCGGAAGCACGGAATGTGATCGGCTGGATTATCATTACCATCCCGACCATTGAATTCGGCGGCGCGTTTCTGCTCACGCTGCTGCGCCGCTGGCAGAATGCCCCAGTATCTGCGGTGCAGACCGCCTACTACCGCGCCGGCCACGCCCATGCCGGTGTGCTGGTGATCCTTTCCATTCTCGCTCAGCTTCTGATCGATGTCCCGGCACTGGACAATCCGCTGCCGGGGCTGCTGCGGGCAGGGTTCTTCGCCGCACCCGTGCTCGTCTCGGCGGGGTTCTTCGCCGGTGCGCCAGGCAAGGACTCGCCCACCCCGCGTCCGGGCATTGCACTCATCTATCTCGGCGCGCTGGTGCTGGCGGTCAGCGCCATTGTACTGGGACTGGCACTGGTCTTCGGGAGTTAAGCAGGAGAGGATCGCCGTCCCGCCACCCTCTCGAAATACTCATCCGACTCACTTGGCAGCGGTCTTATGTCTCGCTAGGATTTTCGTGACATCGTACCAGATGAAAGGAGTCCGAAGCCGATGCAGAAAGTGATGATGTGGCAGCGCGGGGAGGAACCCAGCCTGGAATATCTGCGCTTTGAGTCCATCCCCGATGGTTATCAGTTCGACGGCACGGTTGTGCTCGACCTCGAAGGACAACCAGCCCGAGTCAGTTATCAGATCACCTGTAATGCGGACTGGCGGACACGGCGCGTCGAAATCACACAGGAGCGTGCTGGAACAACGTCTTCCCTGATGCTCGAAACTGATGCTGAACAGCAGTGGTACCAGAACGGTGAGCGGCTCGATGCTTTCGCAGGACTGTATCATATAGACCTGAGCATCACACCCGCCACCAACCTACTGGCTATCCGCAGCCTGAATCTGGAAGTCGGCCAATCCCAGGATACCTCAGCGCTGTGGGTGATCTTCCCGGAACTGCAATTCGAACGGCTGGACCAGCGCTATACCCGGCTGGATGCCAACCATTATCACTATGAGGCACTGTCAATTGACTTTGCGACCACGCTCGAAGTTGATGAGGACGGCTTTATCACCGATTACGGCGGGCTGTGGAAAGCGATTCACGGCTGATGCGCTGCTATGCTGGTCTGCTTTTTGCGATAGGCCGTTAGGTGAGGCGGGATTCAATTCTGCCCCTGCCTCAATTGATCTGCTTTGGTGCTAGCCCGTTGAGCGCGGTGACGTTACGCTAAAAAGTCACAAGCCAATAACACAACGGAGCACAGCATGGATCATTCACTTTCCAGCGATCAGCGTGACCTGAAGGCACTGCTTCAGGCTGCACTGGAAAGCGCCAGCCAACACCTCAGCACACTGGACAGCAAACCACCTGCGACCGACAGCGGTCCGGTTCAACCGCCTGCATCGCTTTCAGAGCATGGGCTGGGCGCGAAAGAAGCGCTGCACCGCTTCCAGACACGCTACGGCGAACACATGGCCGCCAGCGCCGGGCCGCGCTTCTGGGGATTTGTAACTGGCGGCGTCACGCCAGCGGCGCTGATGGGAGACTGGCTCGCCAGTGCGTATGATATCAACCTTTCGCATGGGGAGAACTCCACTGCCCCGGCGGTCGAACGTGAAGCCATCGCGATGCTGCGCGAGCTGTTCGGGCTACCAGAGACATTTCACGGCGTGTTCGTCAGCGGCGCGACGATGGCGAACCTTGTCGGATTGGCGACTGGCCGCCAATGGGTCAGCCGTGAACGACATCTCAATCTGACTGAAGATGGCCTGTACGGACTGCCGCCGATTCCCGTGCTGTCGGCAGCGGCGCACAGCAGCGTCCTGAAGGTGATGGCTGTTCTGGGGATGGGCCGCCGTCATCTGATCGCCGTGAATACCCTGCCCGGTCATCGTGAAGCCATCGACCTGGATGCCCTGCGCCGCCAGCTTGAACACCAGCACGGACAGCCCTGCATCGTCGTCGCCAACGCCGGGACGGTCAACACCACCGACTTTGATGATTTCGAAGCGATCGCCGCGCTGAAGGGCGAGTTCCCGTTCTGGCTGCACGTCGATGCGGCCTTTGGCGGTTTCGCGGCCTGTTCCCCGCATTACCAGCATCTGGTCAAAGGGATGGAACTGGCCGACTCGATCACGATTGACGCGCATAAATGGCTCAATGTCCCGTATGACTGCGCCATGATCTTCACACGGCATCCGGCGCTTCAGCTTGATGTGTTCCGCAATCATGCCGCGTATCTGGGGGATCTTGGCGACCAGCCGGACTTCCTGCATCTGACGCCGGAGAACTCGCGCCGCTTCCGGTCACTGCCAGTATGGTTCAGTCTGATGGCATATGGGAAGGCGGGTTATCAGGAGATTGTAGAGCGCAACTGCGCCTGTGCGCGTTTGCTGGCCCAAAAGATCGACGAAGCGCCGATGTTCGAACTGCTGGCCCCGGTGCGGCTGAATACAGTCTGTTTTACCGTCCATGCCAATGATGCACCGCCTACCAGTGAGTCGATTGCCCGTTTCGCGAATCAACTGCGGGATGATGGCCGCGTATTTATGACACCGACTGTGTATCGGGGGATACCTGCCATCCGTGCGGCCCTGTGCAACTGGCGCACCGAGCCGCAGGATGTCGAGATTGCGTGGGAAGCGTTACAGCGGGTTGCAGGTCAATAACAAACAGGCCGGACCGCATTGCTTCCAATGTTGTCCAGCCCAATAAATTCGCGATCAGGCAGGACTAAGACCTGCCCTAGTTCTGTGCGATCTGCTGGAGATCCTGTACAAAGGTTGTGGCGTCAATCGGCTTGGCAAAGTAGGCATCAAAACCTGCCTTGACTGCTTTCTGCGCCAGTGTGGGGTTGTGATAGGCGGTCATCGCCACCTTGCGCACACCCTGAAGCGCCGCGTTTTCCCGCAGGCGTTCCAGCAGGGTCCACCCGTCGATGTCGGGCAGCGCCAGGTCGATAATAATCATATCGGGGGTCTGGGCATTGAGGGATACCAGTGCATCCTGCGCGGTCAGCACGCCGGTTGATCTGATCCCGTTATACTGCAACAGCCCCTGCACTAACTCGAGGCTGTCCACTTCGTCTTCAACGACTAAAACATTTGTCAGCGTATTCATCAGGCATTGACTTTCAGCGCAGTGCGGATGTCGCTCATCAGGGTTGGAATGTTAATGGGTTTACTCATATAACCATCGAAGCCAGCGTCAAGAGCACGCTGACGGTCGGCGGGCATGGCATGGGCCGAGAGCGCGACGACGGGCAGGGTGGCAGTTTCGGCCTTGTTGCGGATGTGCTTCAGCGTTTCCCATCCGTCCATCTTCGGCATGGAGAGATCGAGCAGAATCAGTGAGGGTGTTTTTTCCTTCAAACTGTTCAGTGCATCAAGTCCGTTCATGGCGACTTCGACGTGCATCCCGAAGAAGCGCAGCGACTCTGCAATCACTTCCAGATTGTCCGGCTCATCATCGACGATGAGTACCGCTATTTCGTTTATGTTCGACCAGTTTAACATGATTCAGTTTATCCTCTTGCCATTTCAGTATGGTGTTGGGTTTCAGAAGCAGGATGTGTCATCGGCAGCATCACCATAAACCGGCTGCCCACACCCAGTTCGCTTTCGACTTTGATCTGACCACGCATCATGGTGACCAGATGGCGCGTAATGGCCAGCCCCAGACCTGTACCCTTATAGGCACGAGTAGAGGTACCGTCCACCTGACGAAACTCTTCAAAGATCACATCGAGTGCGTGCGGCGGGATACCAACACCGGTATCTTCCACGACAATTTCCCATGCTTTAACCTCAGTGAAGGCTGAGATCGCCAGCTTCACTTCGCCGGTATCGGTAAACTTGACCGCATTGGAGATCAGGTTGACGATGATCTGCTCCAGCCGTTTTTCATCCCCCACCAGGATCGGCGGCAGATTGGGATCAATTGTAGTCGTGAATTTCAGACCTTTGTTTTCGGCCAGCACCGCCATCTGTTCGGAGACGCGCTCAGCCATGATCCGGGGTCGGAATTCTTCCGAGACCAGCTCCGCACGGCCTGCCTCAATGCGGGCAATGTCCAGCACGTCGTTCACCAGATTGAGCAGGCGCTTGCCGTTTTCCTGTAAACGCGTGACCTTGTGCTGCTGAGGCTCGGTCAGCGGGCCGCTCATGCCCATCAGCAGCATATCGCTGAAGCCGATGATCGCGTTCAGCGGGGTGCGAAGTTCGTGCGACATGGTCGCCAGAAATTCAGACTTCAGGCGGGATGCTTCACGGGCGCGGTCATTGGCACGCTGTAACTCGGTGGCACGCTCCGTCAGCCTTCCGACAAGGTCTTCGAGGCGGACCGTCATTTTATTGAACGAGTCGGCCAGTTCGCCCAGTTCACCGCCACTTTTCACATTGATCTTATAGTCGAGTTCTCCGCCAGCGATGCGACGGGTCGCCTCGGTCAGCTCGCGCAGTGGATTGGTGACGGTCCGGCTGACAACCCACGAGAGCAGCGCACCCACCAGTGCTGCCACCAAAGCAGACAGACGCCCCTGATTGAGAGCAGCACGCGTCTTCGCAGTGAGGCTGTCGGTGGGCAGAGTAATGCTGACCGCACCAATCACCTCACGTCCGATGGTGACGGGGATACCTGCCTGAAGCGTCTCAGGCTGCCAGTTGTAAACGATATCGCCAGCGGACACAACCTGAACACCGAAGGGACTGGTTTCGAGGCTGAAGGCATAGGTATTGGTGATCTCGCTATCGACGATGACACGGCCCGATGCATCATAGATCTGAGCACTGGTACCTGCCTGCGCTCTGCTGGTATTCCGAACCAGTTGTGCCAGCAGATCGACATTGAGCAGATAAAGTGCATCCGATGACGAGATCCTCAGATTGTTGAGCAGCAGGGCCGCCTGCTGTTCCATCTCGTCACGGAAGCTTTCCTGTTCACGGATAATGGACACAGCCGTTACACTGGCAACCGTCAGCATAACGACCAGCGTCATCAGCACAGCAAGTCTGGTCGCGAGTGACCACCGCGACGGATGTGTGAGATTCGGTATTTTCATTGGGCCTCGACGATGTCAAACAGTTCACGCATACGGGCCAGTGCCTGCTCGGCTCCCCCAGGGAATTCATCGATCCGGGCAGTTGACTCGAACGTCGCCAGCACGGCCTGACCTTCTTCCGTCTGATCCATTTGTGTCAGAAGATCGCGGATCGCCTCCTTTAACGCGGGATCCATCTCCGGGGCAACGACCAGCACATGGCGTGGAAGCGGCTCCGTCTCGCCAATGACGCGAAGCTGGGCACGGGTTGCCTCCGGGATTTCGGCAAAGGTCGCGCTGTCCACTGCTGCTGCCGCCACCACACTGCTGATCACCCACTGAACCGAGTTGTCATCGTCACCACTGAAGAGATAACCAATCTCGTCATCGGCGACAGACGCGGTGGCCCCTGTCTTCTCGGACAGGTTCAGCCCGGCTTCCACCAGATGTGCCATCGGCAGCATGTAACCTGAAGTGCTGTAGGCTTCATCGAAGGCTATCATATGGCCCTGCAGATCCTCGACCGTCTCAATACCACTGCTGGCGAGTGTAAAGATCACGGCGTGATACTCGGAAACGCCGTCTTTCCAGCGCCGCAGCAGCGGTTCCGCGCCGGATACATCACTGATAAACAGTGCCGGATACGGACTGTCAAAATACAGATCGACTTCTCCGGATTCCAGCAGGCGGGCCATTGAGGCAATATCCGGGGCGACTTTCACCACTCCCTGCTGAATGCCATATTCACCAAGATTGGCCGCAAGGTAATCGGCCATGGGCTGAAAGGATTCGATAATGTCGGTGGGAGCATCCGAGATGTCAGCAATCGTGAGCGTGGTTTTACCCGAAGCGTTGTCCACTGGCACCGCAGTTGACGGCTGGGTGGGAGGCAGGGACGTTGAAGTCGGCTCAGGAGCCGTGGTACAGCCCACCGCAGTCAGCAGCAGGATCAGAAGTAAAGTGGCAAAGCGTTGAATTTTCATTTGTTACGACCAGACATATTAGAAATCGTTAATCTCTATTTTGTTATACTTTGTAATTCTCATCCATTAAGCTTCGTAAATTCTGCTACGGGAGCGAACAAACATCATTCAATACTCATCAGGTTGCGATAGTGTTAGCCCCAAGTCTGGATGAGGTTTGTATTTTTGGCAAATCGTGCGGCTGCACCGGCTATCTGTGTACTCTGTTTAAGATCGATCTTAACAGGTATAGGCTGATGCAGTGCGATTTGAAAGACAAGAGGTGGATGAGATGGAACTTCCAATTGAAAGTTATGGATTGATTGGCAATATGCGTACCGCGGCGCTGGTGGGTATTAACGGCTCGATTGACTGGTTCTGCCCGCAGAAATTTGACGCGCCCAGTATTTTCGCCGCTGTGCTGGATGATGAGATCGGCGGTCGCTTTATGATCTCCCCGGCTGAAGAATATCTGCGCTCCAAACAGTTTTACTGGCCGGATACCAACGTGCTGGTCACGCGCTTTCTGTGCGACGACGGCGTCGCGGAACTGACAGACTATATGCCGGTCGGTATTGGCGGTGAAGACGCACTGCGTGAACGCTGGCTGATCCGGCGGCTGAAGCTGGTACGCGGCTCACTTTCGATGCGGGTGCTGTGCCAGCCCGCCTTCGACTATGCACGCGGGAAGCATAAGACGAAGATCACGGAAAATGGCGCAATGTTCTGGTCCGATGATCTGCGTCTGGCACTGGCGGCGTCTATCCCACTGAAAGAGGAGGACGGCGGCGTGTCAGCGGTGTTCAATCTGGCGGAGGGCGAAAGCGCGGTCTTCAGCATACAGCTTCTGGATAAAGGGGCGAAATCCTTTTCCCCTCCGCTGACGGCTGAAGAAGAACTGCCCATTTTTGAGCGGACGGTGGATTACTGGCATGACTGGCTGGCACAATGCACCTATACCGGACGCTGGCGCGAGATCGTCCACCGCAGCGCACTGGTCATGAAGCTCATGACCTATGAGCCGACGGGTGCGATTGTCGCTTCCCCGACATGCAGCCTGCCAGAAGCGATCGGTGGCCCACGCAACTGGGACTACCGCTACACATGGCTGCGCGATGCCGCCTTCACGATTTACGGCTTTCTGCGCATTGGCTTCACTAATGAGGCGCGTGCCTTCATGGGCTGGCTGGATGCCCGTCTGCATGAAATCGACGGGGATGCCGGATCGCTTCAGCCGCTGTATACGATCGACGGCGGGCACGAAGTCGAGGAATTTGAGCTGGATCACCTCTCCGGCTATCGTAAGTCCACACCGGTACGGGTGGGAAATGCGGCTTACAAACAATATCAGCCGGACATCTACGGCGAACTGATGGACTCGATCTACCTCTATAACAAATATGTCGAACTGGTGAACTACGATCAGTGGACGTATATTCGCACCATGCTCAACTGGGTATGTGACAACTGGCAGCGGGATGATCACGGTATCTGGGAAATCCGCAACGAGGATCAGCAGTTCGTCTATACCAAAGTGATGCTGTGGGTGGCACTGGATCGCGGCATTCGCCTGATTCACAAGCGGTCACTGCCTGCCCCGCTGGAAAGGTGGCAGGAAACACGCGACAGGATTTACGAAGACATCATGCAGGAAGGCTGGGACGAGGAACTCCAGACCTTCACACAGTATTACGGCGGGGCGACACTGGATGCGGCGAATCTGATCATGCCGCTGGTCTTTTTCCTCGCGCCGAAAGATCCGCGTATGCTGAAGACCATCGACGCCATTAACCGCCCGCCCAGTCAGGGTGGACTGGTGATGGATGGGCTGGTGTTCCGTTATAACACTGCGTCCGGCGTCGATGGCATCGAGGGCGAAGAAGGCACCTTCAATATGTGTACCTTCTGGCTGGTGGAAGCACTGACACGGGCCGGACGGCTTCACGAAGCGCGGCTGATCTTCGAACAGATGCTGGGCCATGCCAACCATCTCGGACTATACGCGGAAGAGACCGGCGCACACGGAGAAGCACTCGGCAACTTCCCACAGGCCTTCACCCATCTCTCGCTGATCAGCGCCGCGTTCAATCTGGATCGCGCCCTCGGACAGAACGATTACGAGGACTGACTCAGCAGGCGTTCCATCGCCGTCCGCAGCGCCGGTGGGATAGGCTGCGGACGGCGCGACTCGCGATCCACAAAAACGTGGACGAAATAGCCAACGGCGGCGGGTTCGGGGTCACCCTCACGGAACAGGCCGATCTCATAACGCACACTCGAATTCCCCAGTTTGCCGATGCGCAGGCCGGCATCAACGACTTCAGGAAAGCTGATCGGCTTCAGGAATTTGCAGAATGTCTCGACCGCCAGACCGATGATCTCGCCGCGTGCCGGGTCCAGCCCACCTTCACGAATCAGATAGGCGTTGATGACCGTATCGAAGAAGGTGTAATACACGGCATTATTGACATGCGTGTAATTGTCATTGTCGATCCAGCGAGTCGGGATTGCCAGAAAGTGCGGATAATTCTCGCGGGTTTCGTCGGTAATCATCTCAGACATCGTGCAGCGCCTTATGCTTCAAAGCGGATGATCTGACGCACTGCCTGGGCCTTCGCCAGACGGTCAAAACCGGCGTTGATCTCGTCCAGTGAGAGCGTGTGGGTGTGCAGCTTTTCCACCGGCAGCAGCCCGGCCTGATACATGGCGATATAACGCGGGATGTCACGGCGCGGCACGGCAGATCCCATGTACGAGCCTTTGATCGTCCGCTCCAGCCCGACGATACTGACCGCCGAAATATCGAAGCGTTTGCTGGGATGCGGCAGTCCGATGGCGACGGTAGTCCCACCGCGTGCCGATGCCTCATACGCCTGCACCATCACATTCGCACTACCCACACTCTCAAAGGTGTACATCGCGCCACCTTTCGTCAGCTCGCGGACGGCTTCCACCGCGTCCACCTGAGAGGCATTCACGGTGTGCGATGCCCCGACTTCCCGCGCCAGCGCCAGTTTATCATCGAGCAGATCGACCGCAATCACCGGATAGGCTCCAGCGGCACGTGCCCCCATGATGGTGCTGAGTCCGACACCGCCCATACCGAATACCGCGACCGAGGTCCCCGGCTGGACCTGTGC
Organism: Chloroflexota bacterium; assembly: GCA_023430545.1. Taxonomy (GTDB): domain Bacteria; phylum Chloroflexota; class Anaerolineae; order Aggregatilineales; family Phototrophicaceae; genus JAEZAF01. The sequence continues at coordinate 8,240 of JAEZAF010000045.1, read as the reverse complement.
GGTATTCATCACCGCGCCGACGCCGGTCATCACTGCGCAGCCGAACAGCGCCGCGACTTCCAGCGGCAGGGTCGGGTCGATTTTGACCAGCGACTCCTGCGCAGCGACGGTGTACTGTGAGAAAGCCGACACGCCGAGATGATGGTGCAGCGTGTGATGATCGTGGTTGTGAAAGCGACGTGCGCCGGAGAGCAGCGTGCCATCGACATTGGTTTTCGCACCGTTTTCGCACAGTGCGGCGCGCCCTGATGCGCATGGCACGCAGTGTCCGCAGACAGGGATGAAGCTGAACACAACATGATCCCCCACCTGAAGGTCGTGGACATTCGGCCCGACTTCAAGGATGACACCACTGGCTTCGTGGCCCATGACCATCGGCATCACGCGAGGGCGCGAACCATCGATCACCGAGAGATCGGAGTGGCATAGGCCGGCGGCGGCGATCTCCACCAGGACTTCACCGGGGCCGGGGCCATCCAAATGCAATTCTTCAATGTGCAGCGGATGCGAGTCGGCATACGGCTGCGGATGTTCCATCTCATAAAGTACAGCGGCTTTCGTAAGCATTTTTTATTCGCTCCGGATTAAAGTTCATTTGTTGTTCAGGCACATAATATAACCAGCCGCCTGCCCTGTTTTCGAATCCTGATTTGATTTCTGTATCTGAACAGAGGTAAATCGCCCGGTTCAGGATGATATGCGTCCCCGTTTCTGAAATATTCCTGAAATATTTCGTAAATTTCACTTCCCGTAATGGGTTAGAATGACCGGTTTTTACACTTATTTTCTGTCATTTTCTTAATTAATTAACATTGCAACGTTCAGTTCTTTATCTTATTTTTGTACTTGTGGTGCTATTGTGAGAATGTAAGGTATTGGTGACTCAATGACGACACAGCGATTGACTGGCAAGGCCGACATCCATCTCCACACCGTTTTCTCCGATGGTCTGATGACGCCGGAAGCGGTGGTGGAATACGCCATTACACACACAGATCTCAATGTCATTGCCGTGACAGATCACGATACGATCGAGGGGGGCGTGGTTGCCCAGTCCTACGCACGCTATTTCCGCGACCACTTCCGCCCTTTTGAGGTGATCATCGGCAGCGAAATCACCTCGGCTGAAGGTGAGATCCTGGCGCTGTTCATTGAGCGCGACATCCCACGCGGCCTGAGTGCCAGCGAGACGGTGGCACGCATCCATGAGCAGAACGGATTGGCAGTCGCTGCACATCCGTATGCGATCTCCGCCAAAGTCCTGCCGATTGACGGCATGGCAGGGGCTGGTCGCCTGATCGGGACGGTGCCCTTCGATGGCGTAGAAGTGCGTAACGGGACGCCATCGGAGTGGGGATCGAACCGCTGGACACAGTACGTCAACCGGCGGTTGGCACATCGCAGTGAAACTGGCGGCAGTGATGCCCACTACCTCCCGACGGTCGGCAGCAGCTTTACATGGTTTGAAGGCACCACGGCTGAAGATCTGCGTCAGTCAATGCTGGGACGCAGGACAGCAGCCGGTGGGCATGTCTACAACCCGCTGCTGGCCTTCGGGCTGGCCTTGGACGCACTGATGCGGCGGCTGCCAGCACGGAATTTACCTGCGGAACGCAGCCAGCTCTGGCCGCCTTCTGCACCTGATTTGAACAGCGATCTTTCTGACCAGCAGGCCGGGAATGAGCTGACCGAACTCCGGGCGGCTCCAAACGAATAACCGTGTGGTGTTGTAACTATGTCAGGTCGGAACGCAATTTATCACCAGCAGTTGTCAGTAGTAACAATCCGTAACAGGAAGGATTATCTGAAATATGGAAATTCGCCATCGTGTTGAGAACGAGATTGACATCATCGAACTGGAAGGCCGTTTCGACGCCTATGAAGTCCCGGTGGTTTCACGCTGGTTCGACGAACATCCCGCAGCATCGCACGTCATTGTCGATCTGGGGGGCGTGAGTTTTATCGACTCACTGGGGCTTTCGACCCTGGTCAAGGGCCTGAAGCGCTGTCGTCAGAATCAGGGGGATCTGTATCTGTGCAATATGGCACAGTCGGTTCTGATTATCTTCGAACTGACCCGTCTGAGCCTTGCCTTCAGCGTCTTTCCGGATTGCGAAAGCGCACTTGAGGCCTTCAGCACTGCCAAGTAACCCTGAGTCTCAGCACATTCAGCATTGGCATTCCAGTCAGACAGCATGCATCACGCAACACCCGTCAGGCATTTCTCACCTATTGATCACAAGAGGCTTCACATGGATCTTATCCTCAACGAACACACTATCCGCATCAGCACCATCAGCATCGATGGCCGCCTGGATGCATTCTCCGCTGCCGAACTGCGTACAGCGCAGGAACGTCTGCTGGAAGAAGGACATAAAAACTTTATCGCCGACCTGAGCAGCGTATCGTTTATGGACAGCGCCGGACTGTCAGCGCTGGTATCGCTATTGAAGCGGTCGCGTCACCTGGGTGGCAATATGGTGCTGATTCGCCCGGCGGATGCAGCGGCCCTGCATATCCTGAAGCTGACCCGCTTCGATCAGGTGTTTGAAATCACGAATAACATGCAGGATGCGCTGAAGTTATTTTCAGCCTGACGACAAAACCCATACCAGCATCATAACGCTGTTTGTCTGCTGTCTGTTACGCTTTATGCAGTGCCATTATGTATCAATGCATCAGCCCTCATGGATCATCTGCTTTGAATGACGCGCCTGTTCCCACGGCGCGTCTGATGCTTCCCGTCCGACAGAAACCGTCAGCCCCCTGAGAAGCCATGTCACCTTACCGCACCTTAATTGCATCGGTTGCCAATGATATCCTGCAGGCGGTACCGGATGCCCTCATCCTCACCAACGCCCAGAATCAGATTATTGAGTTCAATACCAATGCCAGCCGTATTTTCGGGTATCGGCGGGAAGAGGTTCTCGACAGAGACATCACAGAGATGATCATCGCTCCGGCCTACCGGTCGCTGTATGAACAGCATCGACAGGGCCTGATTGGGATGATGCAGGATACAGACGCCGGAAATCGCCGCTTCACCGTCAGCGCGATATGCCGTGACGGGTCGGAAGTACCGATTGACATGGTTATGCTCTCGGTGGAAAGTGAACCGGGCACGATCTTCGTGCTGTATGCCCGTGATGTCACAGTGCGACGGGAAAATGAGAACAGGCTGCGACGCATGCGCGCGCGTCTGGTAAATATGATCGCCAATCTACAAGGCGGCGTGATCCTCGCCAATGAAGATCACCGGATCGAAATCGTCAACGAAGAATTCTGTGATATGTTCCAGATTCAGGATTCGCCTGATAAGCTGATTGGTACCAAGAGCACCCCGCTGGCAGATCAGGTCCAACTGCTGGCCCTTGATCCAGAGGCATTTCGAAATCGCGTCAGGGAAATCGTTTTATCAAAGCAGATCACGCTCGGCGATATCATCCACCTCACGGATGGACGGGTCCTTTCACGCGATTACATCCCGATTTTCCATCAGGATGATTATCTCGGTTATGTCACCTGCTTTCGGGATGTGACCAAAGAATTCGAGACACGCAAACGATGGGAACAGCTCCTCAATCTGGAGGAACTGAACAAGGAAATCATCCGGCTGTTTCTGCAGAATGACGATGCCGAAGAAGCCATCCAGCAGACGCTGGCACTGATCGGTCAGTTACTCCAGTGCTCTCGGGTGACGGTGTTCCGGTTTCGGGAAGCGGAGCGCATCCTGGACAATACACACGAATGGTGTGCGCCGAATGTGATGCCGGCCATCGACGACCTGAAAGAAGTGCCGTATGGAGAGGTTGTCCCCTCACTGTACAGGATGCTGGCCGAAGACGGCATTATCATGTCGTATCACATCAGCTCGTTACCGACAGATATCCGTGGTTATCTCGAAGCTCAGGGGGTCGAAAGCCTCATGGCGCTGCCTCTGTACTCTGATGGACGGCTGGAAGGCTTCATCGGGTGTCAGGAGAACCGTTATCCGCGTATCTGGCTACCGGAAGAGATCGCGAGCTTCCGCCTGATTGCCGAGAGTTATGCCCGTGCGCTGGAACGTCAGCGGACACAGCGCGACCTGATCGAGGCGCGTGATACGGCGATCCGCACAGCCCAGATCCGCAGTCAGTTCGTCGCCAATATGAGCCACGAAATCCGCACGCCGATGACCGGTGTACTGGGTATGCTGGAACTGTTACGTGAAAGCCCACTGGAAGGCGATCAGCGCGAGTTCGCGGAAGAAGCCTTCAACAGCGCCTCACGTCTGCTGATGATCGTCAATGACATCCTCGACTTCTCCAAGCTCGACGCCGGTTTTGTGGAACTTGAGGCCGAAACGATCAACCTCGCGGCCCTTGCCAGTGAAGTGCGGAATATCCTGTTGATTCAGCGCAGCCATCGCGCCGTTGACATGCGCATTGATATCGCGCCGGATGTCCCGGCACGGGTCAAAGGTGATGCGACCCGCCTGCGCCAGATCCTGACCAATCTGATGGGGAATGCGGTCAAATTCACCCATGAGGGCTATGTCCTGCTGAAGATCAGGCTGGCCGGGTATCAGGCGGGACAGGCCAAGCTGCGATTTGAGGTGATCGATACCGGCATCGGAATCACGGCATCTCATCTCGAAGCGATCTTCGACAGTTTCGTTCAGGTTGACAGCTCGGTGACGCGCAAGTACGGTGGAACAGGCCTCGGCCTATCGATTACGAGGCAGTTGGTCGAGCTGATGGGTGGCAGTATCGAAGTGGAAAGCGAAGCCGGGAAAGGCAGCACCTTCCGCTTCTCACTGACGATGCCAGCACTCGAGCCGGAGACCGCCCCTTTAACAGCGGACAAGCGCAACTTTGAGCACCTGCGGGTACTGGTGATCGACGATGACCGCGCATCGCGCTACCTGCTGACACAGCAGCTTGAGGCACATGGAGTCAGTGTCACGGCGCTGAACGATGCCCAACTCTCGCTGGTCCTGGCTGAGCCTGACGATGTCGATCCGTATGATCTCATCTTCCTGCACGACGGCGGGACGGCAGCCACCCTGTCAGCGGGACTGCTTGGCAGACTGACGGTCGCGCAGTCCGAGGCCAGTGTGATTACCCTGACCGACAGCAACACACCCGACGAACTGAGGCCGCACCAATTGAGACGGCCTATTCAGATGTCCGCCCTGTATCCTCTTCTGGAAGGCGCGGCGAGCAATGTCAGTCAGGAGTCGGACACTGTTGAAACCCCTACAGAGAAACAGCCTGAAAGACCGGTTCACCGCGTGCTGCTGGTCGAGGATTATGCGCTGAATGCGAGACTGGTGGCCGAGGGTCTGGCATCCGACAGCATGGTGATCGATATTGTGGAAAACGGTCAGGAAGCGCTGGACCAGCTCGAACAGGTGGAATACGATCTGATCCTGATGGATATGCAGATGCCGGTGATGAACGGACTTGAAGCGACGATGCACATCCGTGCTTCGGATACCGCTTATCGCGATCTCCCGATTCTGGCACTTACCGCGAGTGTGATGACCGACCAGCGCGAGAGCTATATTCAGGCTGGAGTCAATGATGTGATTACCAAGCCGTATGTCCTGAGTGAACTGCGCGATCTGGTGAATACATGGCTAAATCGCGCGGATGATCAGGGATAAGCAGCGATCCCCAGTCAGCGGCCCCGCCGCAGTGCGGTGGCGCAAAAGTGCAGCAAACGGCAGCAGTTTGCTGCAAGTTTGCTGCAATCAGGATGATTCAAACGGACGTTCAGGTTCAAAATCGGCTTTCAGCAGTTTGCTGCTGCTGCTGCTGCCGCACAAAAAAAAGTGCTGCTGCAACAAATGCAACGGCGGGCAATCGAGATGTTAAGGTACAAGAACCTCATAGTGTAGCACAACTGTTCTGATTGTGCGGTTCGAATTTTCAAACAAAGTGGTCCAAAAGTTAAGCGGCTACCCTTTCGGCCCCCCCCCGTCGCCCTCCCCGAAATCGGTTGAGGACACGACAGGCTATGTGTTACGCATAAGTCATATGGCAGATGTGGGTCTACAGCGGACGCCCCGGATATGCTTCGCATGGTCCCAAGAGGTTGTTTGAAAATTGATGATGGGCGCGGACAGGGCGCCATTGCGAGCAATGCGGCCCTGTCCCTACACAAGATGCAGGATGCAGGGACAACGCAGGCGTTGTCCGCTGTTACGATAATATTCAGAGTAGATTTTCTGAATTTTCAAATGACCTTTAGGCGGTGTAGCGGCGGACGAGATCGCGCAGGTCCTGTGTGCTGAAGGGTTTATAGAAAAATCCGACGGCCCCGACTTCCTGGGCACGGAGTTCGTCGCCCTGATGGCTGCGGGCGGTGAACATCAGAATCGGGACATCGCGCATGTGATCGATCTGCTTCAGGCGTTCGACCACTTCAAAGCCGTCGATGTCTGGCAGGTTGATATCGACCAGCGCCAGATCGAACTGCCCCTGCTCGGCAAAATCAATGGCCTGCAAGCCGTTCTCCGCACTGACGGACTCGACGTTGATCGACTTCAGGGTGAAGGTCACCAGCCGCCGGGTGACACTTTCATCATCCACGATCAGAATCCTGGCACTCATGCTTCATTCTCCAATCGTTTCATCAGCCGCCAGTGACTCTGCTGCTGGGAAGGCTCATAAATCACCTGATCGAAGGCCTCATGGATCAGAAACAGGCCCATTCCGTTTTCCTGCAACATGAGTGGATCGGGGGCATTGATGGTCTGCGGCATGGCGAGCTTATTGGGGGCATCATCGCTGAAGTGAAAGCAGAGCTGGCTGGGTGTCCATTCCACCCGGACGCGGATCTCACCGGGCTGGCCGTGGTAGGCATGCTGGACAATATTGACGCACAGCTCCTGAACCGCCAGTACAACCCGGACGCGGGTCTCCAATGGCAAGGGCAGAAACCATTCCTCAAGCTCCTGCGTGAAATTCGAAACTGCCTGTAAGGTTGCAGGCAGGGTAACGGTTTTGGAAGTCATTCGTTTAATGTCGCAATAATCAGAGTACGGTCATCGTGGTTCTCGGATGTTACGGCCACCTGCTCAGCCGCTTCGATAATACGCTGAACAGCAGCAGCAGGCTGGTTTTCTGTCAGCGGGACTGCACCCGTCAGACCGTGATCGCCCCACAGCCCGTGCGCGGTCTCGATCTCGGTGAAGCCGTCACTGTAAGTCAGCACCAGGTCATCACGGCTGAGGGATATGACCTGTTTTTCGACGGTCAGCGTCTCCAGCACGCCGATGGGTGGCGCAGTCGCACCCAGATGTACCCACTGCGAACCCTGACGGATCAGGGTGGGCAGATGGCCGGCGTTGGCCTGCTCCAGCACGCCGGTCTGCGGATCAATGGCGAGCAGCGTCACGGTTGCCATCAGATCGGTATCGGTGAAGGTATCATAGAATTGTTCGTTGACCAAACTCAACAGTTCGGTGAAAGAGACGCCCATGCGCAGGCCCATCCGCAGCGCCGTATGCAGGGACATGGCCGCCAGTGCCGCTGGAAGGCCTTTCCCGGCGACATCGAGCACAAACCATGCGATGCGTCCATCCGCCATCGGCACCCAGCCCCACGCATCTCCGCCAACGCTGCGGGCAGGCTGCCAGTAAGAGGCCAACTGCATGTTCGGCAGTTCGGGCGGTGTGCAAGGCTGGATGGAGCGCTGAATCATGCTGGCGATCTGCATCTCGCGCTCGGCGAGGGCTTCGCGCTGACGGCTTAAGGCCAACTGCGCGGCGACAATCTGGCTGGAGACACGCTCGGCCATGCGGGCGACAATGCGCAGATCTGCCGCGGTAAAACTGCGGGCTTCCTGTGCAGTCCCGACGCCGATGCTGCCGATGATCTGATGGTCGGCGATGATGGGGGCGAAAACCCAGTGAATGCGAAGCGCTTCATCCGGTGGGTTTTCTTCCCACTGTAAGGTGGAGCCTTCCTGCAGGGTGTCGCGCAGATAGCGTTTGCGCGCTGCGGACAGGGTCAGCGTCTCCGGGACACTGCTCCACTCCCCGTCGAACAGATAGATCACGCCGAACTCGGCATCAGCCCCGGCCATCACTGCGTGGATGATCGGTGTGAGGTCCGACGTGGTACCGGCTGCCGTCTGCTCGGGTGAGTCCTGCAAGAACGGCACCAACTGATCCCATGCCTGCGACAGCGCGACGGTCATCTCATCGAGTTCGGTTTCGAGGGCTTTGATGCGCTGAAGGTAATGTTCTACTG
>JAEZAF010000285.1 GCA_023430545.1 Chloroflexota bacterium | reverse complement strand
CTGACGACTATTCGTCGCTGGCTTCTTCTTCACCAGCGTGCTGACCAAGTTCGAAACGCGCAAAGCGGCGGATTTCGATGCTCTCACCAACGGCGGCGACGGTTTCACGCAGCAGATCGGCGATGGTCTTGCTGTCGTCCTTGAGGAAGGGCTGTTCCATCAGGACCAGTTCTTCGTAGAACTTATCCATACGGCCTGTGATGATCTTCTCCAGAATTTCATCGGGCTTGCTGGCGTTCTTCGGGTCTTCCTTCAGGATGCGCATCTGCATTACGCGCTCGGCGTCGATCACGGCCTGCGGCACATCTTCACGATTGACGTACTGCGGGGCCAGGTTCGCAATGTGCATCACGATGTCGCGGGCGAAGGTCTGGAAGGCCTCGGTTGCGGCGACAAAGTCAGTTTCGCAGTTGATCTCGGCCATCACACCCAGACGCTTGGTGAAGTGCATATAGCTTTCGATCAGGCCTTCGTTCATCGTGCGGCCAGCGCCGAGCTTCTTGGCGGCTTTGGCGATGCCCTTTTCACGAAGCCACTCGGCGGCCTTGTTGAAATCACCGTCGTTCTGTTCCAGTGCCTTCTTGCAATCCAGCGGACCGGCACCGGTCGCTTCGCGCAGGTCTTTGACCATCTGTGCAGTAATGACTGCCATATCCTGATTTCCTTTCGTCCTATGCTGGTGGTTCGATAATATCGTTTGCTTCTGTGTATAGACTGTGTGCGGCATATCCCTGCTGTAAAGAAGCGGTCGGGATATGTCTTGCTAAAAAAAGGGCGCATCTGAAATCTGCGCCCTCTGTTTTACATCAACCCTGCGCCTATTCGGCGTCCTCATCGTCTTCAAAGAGCCGGGTATCGCGTAACTTCGCGAGGGTCGATTTACCGAGGTAGCGTTCGTTGCCACCCTCTTCATCTTCGTCTGCATCGGCTTCATACTTGCCGAAGTCGATTTCTGCCATATCTTCTTCTTCGGTGCCTTCGTCATCCTTGCCACGCATCTGACGGCCTTCGATGACCGCATCGGCCAGTGCGCCGACGATCAGCTTGATCGAGCGCATCGCGTCGTCATTGGCGGGCAGGATGTAATCGACCACATCGGGATCGCTGTTGCTATCAACCAGTGCCAGCACCGGGATATTGAGCGAGTTGGCTTCCTTGACAGCGGTTGCTTCGCGGAAGGTATCAACGATGATGATCAAATCCGGTTCTTTCTTCATGTTGCGGATACCGCCGAGGCGATCCTGAAGCTTGTCGATCTCGCGGTTCAGCATCATGGCTTCACGCTTGGTCAGCAGTTCGAATTCACCCTTATCGCGGCGCTGTTCGAGCTTCTTCAGCATCTCGATACGGCTGCGGATGGTGCGCCAGTTGGTGAGCGTACCGCCGAGCCAGCGCGTGTTGATGTAGGGCATATTGCAGCGTGCGGCTTCTTCTGCAACCGTTTCCTGTGCCTGACGCTTCGTGCCGACGAACAGCACTGTGCCGCCATTACGCACCAGATCACGCACCATGTCGTAGTACTGGTTCAGGTTGCGCAGGGTCTGCTGAAGGTCAAGGATGTGGATGCCGTTACGCTGGGTGAAGATGTACGGCTGCATCTTGGGATTCCACTTCTGCGTGCGGTGGCCAAAGTGGACACCCATCTCCAGAAGCTGCTTCATGCTTACTTTAGAAGGCATGTGAGGTAAAACTCCTTGAATAGTGTGTTTGAGCGATCACGCCGTTCATCCCTGCTGCGCACAAAGAAACAGCCGTCACTAGGCGGCTGAGTTCTCCAACACGCGCATCAGGTCCCGTCGTGTGAGGATAACAAGTGGAGGCATTTTATCAGTCTGCCGGGGCATGTGACAAGGGTTAAGACCTTCGGCACCGCTGTCACTCAGATGCGATTCGAGTCGATGTTCTTACCTCATAATTTCATCAGAATTCTATGCAGCCGGAGTTGATGGGAAAACCGGGCAAATCGACGCGGCTGTGATCAGTCTGGCTTGTACTGACCGCTGGCGCGCTGGCCGATCTGGTTGGGGAACAGGCGGTTGGCGAGGATCAGCAAACGGTCCAGCCAGCGCAATGTCACAATGGGCCTGCGGCTTCCGACCGCTTCGAAGATCGCCACTGCGACCTGCTCCGGTGTCATCTCCGGCAGAAAACCGGCGGATTTGCTGCGACCTGATGTGCCGAGTCGATTCGCGCTGAAATTGGTCTGCACCCGTCCGATGCGCAGATCAGTGACGGTGATATGATCCGATTCAAGCTCAAACCGCAGGGAACGCGCCAGACTGCTGACAAAGGCTTTGCTGGCGGCGTAGAGCGCAGCATAGGGCGAGACCATATTCCACACCACCGACGACACAAGGATGATCTGACCAGCGCCGTTTTTCCGCATGGCCGGGACCGCCGCCCGGATGCTGTGAAGCACACCGTCGATATTGGTTCGCAGCAGGGTGTCAAGGTCATCCCACTGGGCATCCACCACCGGGCCGCGATGTCCGACACCGGCATTGGCGACGAGCACATCCAGACGGCCAAAGGTGGACATCACCTGATCGACTGCGCTCCGCATCGCGTCGGCGTCGCGGACATCTGCCGTGACAGGCAGAAACGCGGCAGATGCTGGCGCAAGGGCATTGATCTCACGCTGTAAGGCATCGAGTTTATCCGCGCTGCGGGCTGTCCCGGCGACGTACCACCCCTGTTTGGCGAAGTAAAGGCAGGTAGCATATCCGATGCCGCTGGATGCGCCTGTCACCAGTACGACACGGGCAGGTTGGGCAGACTGTGAGGTGAGCGTTTGGGTCAAGAGAAGTCCCTTTCGATGGAAATCAGGCGGTTGTCGATGCGGTTGCAGTACGTTTATTCAGATGAAAGCCAACCGCTTTTATAATCGAAGCTGAGCATATTTTCGATAGATAGGGCCGCTGGCATGAATGACAATACGAAACCGACGGATCAGAACACGTCTCCGAAAAGAAAATCCATTCGTTCGCTGGCACCCTCGGTATGTGAGCAGTGCGGCGGGGAACGCACCTTTCTCGTCACGCGTGAGAAGATCGAATGCCAGCGCTGCGGCTTTGTCATCCGGGACAGTGACGGAAAACCACAGCCACCAGCACCCGCCCCCAAACCGGCAGCACCGGTCCGTGATCTGAGCCAGTACCGCGTCTCCTATTATATTCCTGACAGCTACGAGATCGAGCCGTATGTCGAGTCGGCCTATTTCACCGCGATGGATCACGCCAGCCGCAAGCAGTGGCCGGAGGCCATCGCCGCGCTCCGCCGCTGTATCGACTATCGATCGGATTTCGCTGAAGCACACCTGTGGCTCGGTCGCCTGCTGGATGATCCGCAGGAACGGCGTGAGCATCTGCATCAGGTGCTGGCGTATTTTCCGACCCATCCCGAAGCGCTGCGTGATCTGATGATCCTCGATGGCGAACTGACAGACAGCGCCGAACCCTTCGACGAATTCACCGAAGCCGAACGCCGTGAAGTGAATGCCCCTGTCGCGGCGGAAACGGCCAGCAAACACAAGGTGAACTGTCCCCGATGCGGTGCACCGAATATGGTGGCGGATGGCGAAGACACGCTGCTGTCGTGTGCATTCTGCGGCTATCGGGATAGCGAACGCGCCGCCGCAAAACGGCATAACTCGCTGGCGATGGCGCTGATCAAACGGCGGTCGCAGCCGGTGCAGTGGATTGTCGGCGAGCGCTGGCTGAAATGTAATTCGTGCGGGGCGGCCCGCACCCTGACCCAGCGCCAGCTTTCGGATCATTGTCCGTTCTGTGCGTCCAAACAGGTTGTGCTACAGGACGCTCTGAAGACCATCCAGCAGCCGGACGGTCTGCTGCCGTTTCTCATCTCACAGCGACAGGCGCAGGTACAGGTCGAGGAAGCGCTGAAAGGCTGGTCGCAGCGGCTGGCGGGCATTCTGAATAACAACCGAGTGGCGCGAGTCGAGATCGAAGGTGTTTATCTGCCGTTCTGGGTGTTTGATGCGGTGGTGCAGGTCCAGCGCAGCCGGGTTTACACGGGCAGCGGTCAGAAGTGGTCCCGGAACGAAAAATACTCGGTGCAGGAAGCGTATCAGCAGGAACAGATTCCGACGGCCAGAAATAATGTGATGGTGTGTGCGGTGGAGTCCCCGCCCCGTGCGCTGACACGCCAGCTCGGAAAGTATCAGCTTTCTGGCGTGCAGGAATACGCGCCGAAGTTCCTCGCCCAGCACAGCGCCGAGATCTATACGCTGGACTTCGACCGCGCCGCAATGGATGCGCATGAGATCATCAGCCAGCAGATCCATGAGGAATACCAGCAGAGCAGCAGTGATTTTACGATCACGGTGACGCCGATGATCCAGCAGATGAGCTTCCGGCTGCTGCTGCTGCCGGTGTGGTCGGTGACGATTGTCGAGCAGGATGGTGATGTCCGTCCGGCGTTGGTCAACGGACAGACAGGTCGGGTGGCATTGGGCAGGGCACATAAACCGGTGGTGTGAGATAACCCCACCCGTCTCGCCGCGCTCGCCACCCTCCCCATTTCACTTGGTTCATGGAAAGGGGAAACGCACAATCAGTGGTAAGCGTGCGGGAAGGGCTGGCGGCTGGTGCTGGTAACACATCAGCGCAGTTCGGGCGGGACTTCGGTCAGCAGTGAGGCACTGCTGGCGATCAGTTTCACTGGCGTATGCGTCGTGGTGACGATGTACAGTCTGGCGTGTTCGGTGATGGCGGCATAGGCATCCGGGAACTGTAGGATCGCCTCACCGACCAGACCGGTGCGCAGCATCAGCTCGATGCAGGTGTCGTCATCCGCGATGCCGAAGTCCGCGCCCTGCCATGAGACCGGCCCTTCAAAGTAGCCGACATCCGAGAACAGCAGGTAAAAGGCGGCTGCTTCCTGATGCTCTTTGAAAACGCGGATGTACATCCGTGACAGGCCGCTGAAGTAACGGTGAGTATGACAGCGGTACAGCATCGGATGCGGAAGGTTGAAGATATTGGTCGAATGCAGGTCTGAAGATTGCATGAAGCGCTGATCTCTGGCTCTTTGAGGAAGGATCTTTAGCGTACCGTCCGCAGTAGCAAATCGCCAGCGGGAATCCGGTTTGATTCCGCTGGCGATTCTGTGATTCGGGAAAGGTTACAGCCTCGAAGCGAGACGATGATGTGATTTCAGAAGGCTTCGAATTCGGTCTGGGCTTTTGACTTGGCGGATTCAGCCAGATCTGTGACCCGGCGGCTGGCGATCAGGATAAATCCCGCGACTGCCACAAATCCAGCCGCGATCTGAACACGGGCGGGCAGATAGCGCACACGCGACAGCAGACCGCGCTGCTGTGATCCCATCAGATCGGCCTTGAGCTTGTTCACAAAGCGCGGAGACGGCTCCACGCCGGTGAGGGTGTGGTGCAGACGCTCGATGAGGGCGACGAACGTCCTGACCTGAGACCGATCCACGTCATAGCGCGCAATGATCGGCTCCAACTGGTGGTCATCCACCAGCAGTGCATCCGTGACGGCGGACAGCAGGTCTTCCAGCGGGTGTTGAGATGCCATAAATAAAAACCTTCTATGATGTTCCTGATCGTGATAAAGAATGGCAGAGGCCCATCATCTGAAGGGTGATGTGACCTCAGGATGAAACCTGTTGTCCATTGATCTGTCAGTCTTCCTTCTGCCGGGGACGACCTGCATGGGCGGATGATGTACCAGCGGACGGCGGATTCTGCTGCATGGTGATGTCATCACGCAGGGCAATCAGCGTGCGATGGTAAAGCGATTTCACCGCGCCTTCAGTGCGATCCATGATCTCACCGATCTCGGCATTCGAAAGCTGTTCGACAAACTTCAGCATGAGTAACTGCTGGCGATCTTCCGGCAGGCGTCGGATCGCCTTTAGCAGATGCTCCCGTTCTTCTTCATCTTCGGCGTGTTTATCCGGCGAATCTGAACGCAGGCCGGACGCGATGAACTCATCTAGGGGGATCACCTTGCGCCGTCCGCGATCGCGATGCCAGTTGGCTACGAGGTTATGGGCAATCCGGTACAGCCATGCCTGAAACGGCACGCCGCGCTCGGTGTAGTTCTCGATATGGGACATGGCACGATAGAAGACGCGGGCGGTCAGATCTTCGGCATCGTGCTGGTTGCCTGTACGGTAGTAGATGTAGTTGTAGATCTTCTTCACATACCGTTCGTACAGTTGGCCGAACGCGTCCTGATCATTCTTTGCGAGGACAATCAGTTCGCTGTCCGAAAGAGCTTCGTAGTCTGGTTGGGTGATTGCTCGTCCGAAAAATTTCATCATAGAATGTAACCCACCGATTAGGCGCTGGTTGCGCTGCGAGTGTGGACCAGATGCGGATACGCTGTGGACTCAAGGATAAAGCGCGTTGCGATTGCGGTACAAGGGGAGAAGTCCGCCAGGCTGGAAGAAGCCCGCTATGCCCGCGTCACTGCGAATAAGCAGTGAGGCGCAGGCAGGCGGACAGGGTGGCAGGATCAGAGGTGAATGTGCGCCGCATCATGTGAATTGTGAATTAATCCTGATGCGCCTTTGCAGCCTGAGAGGACAATCAGACGATGCGGATGTCCTGCTGGTATGGGTCCTGGGGATCGCGATAGTAGAGGTCGCGCTTGCGCTTGTCTTCATTCTTGCGCTTGTCGCCGTAAAACTCATCCTCCAGAGGATGACGAGGCGAGTGGTGGTCTGTGCAGACCCAGACCTGCTTCTGATGCAAGCCGCCGAAAATAGCTGACAGAAACTTCAACAGGATCAGGAAGGGCAGGACGGTGAACAGGAAGGCGAAGAACAGCCCGATTAATCCACCAACGAGACCAAACAAGCCCCCAAAAAGTCCGAAGAAAAGCCCGAAAAACTGGCCGACGACACCGAAGCCGCCGAACAGCAGAAACAGCACCACAAAGAAAAAGACAACCCCACCCATTACTTTATCACCTTCATACTCTCGCTTCGAACTATAGATGCTATTACGCAGCAGTGCATCACAGAGTTGCAAAAAAGGACATCAACCCGAAAATTCAGGAATTGGGGCGCTGGTCGCCGGTCTTTTTGTCCGCTGCTGGCGTGATAATCAGTTCGCCATCATCCCCGACCTGAAGCCGGCCCAGATTGACCAGATCTTCAGGTTTCAGGTGAGGCTCACGCCTGCGCATTGAACGCCCGTCCCGCTTGGGTTTGCCCAGCGAGACATCCTCCGCCACCAGCCGGTAGCGCAGCAGTTCGACTTCCCGTTCCAGTTCAGCGGCTTCGGCCCGTGTCCGCATGACGCGCTTACCAAGCCAGATCATGGCGATCAGCAGTAAACCACCCAGCACCACGATCAGGGGAAGGAACCGTACCCTGATCAGAATGAGGGGTGTCACAACTGCACTCAGCACAAACAGCGCGATGAGCATCAGATTTTCACGCTCACGCTGCCTGTAGTGGCTCAGGCGTTCAAACAGGTCTTCCAGATGCGCTGCAATTTCGTTGTAGTCCATGAAATCTATTCTAATCTCATGACAGGAATCACGAAGCCCCTAAAAAAACGGGGCTTCGCGGGGTGCTGTATTCAAA
>JAEZAF010000257.1 GCA_023430545.1 Chloroflexota bacterium | reverse complement strand
CCGGGGCCGAGTGTGCTGGCCGGAAAGACCTTGACCACTGACGCACCGGCCTGCTGTGCGGCAGCGATCTCGGTCGGTGTGAATGCACCGGGCATGGCAGCGACTCCGACCTTCTGCCCGATCTCGATCATGTCATACAGCAGCGTCGGCGAGACCAGAAACTGTGCGCCGCTGTCCACGGCCCGCTGTGCGTGCGCGGCATGACGGATCGAGCCAACACCGATGAGCGCTTCGCCATTGTCAAAGATTGGGATGCGGCGGCGAAGGTCAGCGACGACCTCACAGGCGGATTCGTTCGTCAGCGTGAATTCCAGTGCCCGGATGCCGCCTGCCAGCAGCGCCTGTGTCAGCGCTTCGGCCTGACTGAGATCCGACAGGCGGACAATCGCCACCAGCCGTGTCTGACGAATGATCTGAAGTGCGTGTTCAATCGTGTTCTGCGTGTTGGATGTTTCCTGCGTCGTCATGGCGCTCTCTTATGATGTCGGATGTGGCAGCGTAATCTGAATCAGTTCCCCTGTGATCTGCATCAGGCCGTCCGGCCCCCAGACCGTGCGCCCCGGCGTCCCCTGCCCGGTGGAAACATAGAGCATGCTGGCAGTGTCGGTCTCGTGCAGGGTGATGTTGGTCGGCGCGTCCAGCTTATCAGTCAACACGACCGGATCACGTCGATCCGGCGGATACAGGGTGACACGTCCAGTATAACGCGCATAGCCACCGGGGTCAGGAGGTGCATCGGGGTCCAGCAGATCGAATTGATAGCTGAGGGTCGGCGTCGGCCATGTGGTGGTCATCTCGACCACATACAGCGTCCCATCTATCCCCACTGCCAGATCGACCGCCGTCGTCAGGCCGGTGATCTCATCACGGATCTCGCCGGTCTCCGGATTCAGGCGGACGACTTTGGCATGTCCGGGCATAAACGAGAGGATCTCGCCGTAATAGTCCCACAACTGGCCGGAAAATAATGTCACCAGCAGATCACCGGTCAGCGGGTCCAGTGCCAGCCCGGACGGTACGGCCTGCTGACCGTTCGCGAGGTTGTCAAAGATCACGACCTGCTCGTAATCGCCATCGAGTGTGACGGAACTGATGGAATTCAGGGTACTTTCAGCGATATAAAGGCGCTGGCGATTCTCGTCGTACACCAGCGAATTCATTGAGCCGCTGCCCTGTGTCAGCAGGCCGACACGCTGAAGCCCTGAGTCGAGTTCGACTACCGCCAGCGTCTCGAAGTTGTCATCCTGTGTAAAGAAGACGCGGCCATCGGCCAGCCGGACGAGATCGCCGATGCCGACGACTTCATCACGCCCCGGGTTGAACTGGTAGAGGATGTTATAGGCTGGAAGGCTGTCCAGCACCGGCACACGCTCGCTGGCGTCATCGAAATCGCCGTCACGGTTGAAATCATGGAACAGGCTGAGGCGGCCCGTCTTCCCGGCGAGGGGGCCATCAGCGGCTTCTTCCATCTCGCCAGTGCCGACCTCCGCTACCAGCAGACTGCCACCCGGCATCACCACCACCCCGCGCGGATTAAGCAGGCCGGTCGCGATGCGCGTGACGGTCACGCTGGTTACGCCGGTTGGGGTGTCGGTCTGGGCGCTGACGAGTGTCAGGCTGTATAGCAGTACAAAGAGGATCAGAGGCCATTTGAATATGGGTCGTTGGGCACGGACACGGCATGCCGTGTCCCTACATGGCGCGTACTTTGCAGGGACAACGCCTAAACATGCCTGCCTGTCGTTGCCCGGTATTTTCATAACGTTCAAGTCGGTTTTCCGAATATTCAAATGGTTTCCTAACAGGTTTACCAGTCTTGATAACTTCATCGATTAACCTGCTGACAGTGATGATACAGCACGAAACAGCACTCGGAGTTCATACGCGGCCAGTTGCAGCATTCCGCTGAACGGCGAATGCTCGTCGGTGTATGGGTTGATCTGGTGCCACTGTTCGGCAGGGTCAATCTGAAGGCCGACCGTGAGCGGCGCTGTGCCTTCGTTGAACAGCATA
Source organism: Chloroflexota bacterium (assembly GCA_023430545.1). GTDB lineage: Bacteria > Chloroflexota > Anaerolineae > Aggregatilineales > Phototrophicaceae > JAEZAF01. The sequence continues at coordinate 19,959 of JAEZAF010000257.1, read as the reverse complement.
ACCCACTCGAAACCGGATTTGCGTACCTGACGCACACGCAGATCAGGCGACGGAGTATTCATCCGCAGGAGTGGTGTCATGCTGTTATACAGGCGATTTAGGCCGTCGGCGGGATCATCGCTCCAGTCCATGACGGAGATATGATCTCCAAGCGCGTCGAGTTTCGTCTGCACGCTGGCGCTGAAATCGGTGTGCGGACTGTCAACAATCAGCACGGTATAGCGCTGCGGTCCGACCTGCATCTGACCGTCCGAAATCGACGCTGCCAGCAGATCATCGGTATCAACGTAATTGAAATCAAACTGATGCTGAAAACAAACTTTCGCTGCACGCCACGGCAGATGGTGATGCTCCCCCAGAATCGCGACCGAGCAGAGGTGTTCGCTGTCGGTGTTCAGCCAGCACAGGCGGCGGGATGCCAGCGCAAAGGCCGAAAAACGCTCATCCCACCAGCCGCTGTGCAGCCCCACATCCGGCGGACGCTCGTCACGGCGCGGGCCACGCACGGAGTAGTAAAAGGCGTGCGGGATCAGCAGGTTACAGCCGCGAATCAGCAGCCAGTGCGCCAGCCAGCGCATCTCATCGAAGGTCAGTTCATGACCGTATGCCCCACAGAACTCGTTGGCATTGCGGCGCAGTCCGGCATGTAGCATCACCGATGACGCGGCCTTCGCCTGTGTAGACTGTCGGCCTTCCAGTGCGGTGGGCTTCCCCGGCTCGATGAAGCGCCAGACGATATCCTGCCCGGGGATGTGAAAGTAGCGCAGATGTCGCGTCGCATCCGGCTCGGCGGGATGCCCTGTCAGCGCGATATGATGCTGCTGGCACCAGTCATAAAGCTGCGCGTAATAGGTCTGCTCGAAACGGTGTTCGACCGCACGCAGATAATCACGCAGCAGATGCGGCGGCGCGTCTTCATCCCACAGCGCTGGAAGATGCGGCGTGAAGTCATCGCCGAGAAAGGCGTTCACATGCGCAAGGATGCCAGTCGTACCGGGCATGATGTGATACGGTTCGCGTGACCGTCCGAGCAGATCTGGCTCATCGGTGAAGATGGCCTGAATCACTGTGCCGAAGGATGCGCCGAACGCGTCGAAATACCGTTGGTAGCTGTGCCGAATAAACGCCGCGACTGCCTCCGGATTCAGCAGATCAGCGGCGGGTGGGGTTTCCTCCGGTGGATCGCCAGCGCCAGAGTCTGCCGTGTTTTCGTCCAGAAAGTGCAGGCCGCGAATCACCGAGTCAATTGGGCGGTCCACAATGGCATATCGCCGTCCGTGGTAGTCCACTTCAGCGACCAGTGTCTGCGATGCCGACAGCGCGACTCGACCATCCGCCCCGATGCGCACACCCTGCTGGACGGAACCCGGCACAGCGTCGGTCAGGTCGATGCGTACCAGTCCCCGGCACTGGTACAGCGGATTCTCCGCCACCACCTGGCCGGATGCGGAACCACTCGGATACATCCCCTCATCGTACAGGATGACCCACATCCCGCGACTCTCCGCCTGTTCGATGGCAAAGCGCATGCGGTCGAGCAGGCCATCACCGCCGCTGGTCATCCAGCCCTGATGACGCGGCAGCCCGACACGCGGATGCAGCACAAAGGCATCGACACCGTGCGCCTGAAACTCGTCTAACTGACGGGCAATCTCGGCTTCGTGCAGTTCGTCATTCCAGAACCAGAACGGCGCAAGTGAGAACTCCACCGGCGGCTGATGCCATTCGGCTGGCAGCGCGGGTGGTGATGCTTCGGTCATACCAGCGTTTCACCGGCACGCACGGCAATTTCGGAAACGGTCAGATCGACGGCGATCTGTTCCGCTTTCAGCGCCAGTTCCGAGGCCAGAAACGCATGGGCCTGCGGCATGGCAGTCTCGGTGCGATTGCGCACATCGTTGAGGAACTGCGCACCAAACGGCATCGGGACCTCCGCGCAGGGGATGTAGCGTGTCTCCTGCTGATCGAAGATGAACAGGTGATTCGTCCCTTCGCGCCCCGCGAGATCGATATTCTTGCGCAGTTCAATCGTGCCTTCTGTCCCCATGATGAACAGCCGCACATCGCCCCATGTATCGAGTCCCGGCGGCGTCATCCAGTCCACGCGCACATGGCCGGTCGCGTGGGCGCTGCGCAGTGTGACATCCCCATAATCGTGCATCTTCGGGAACTGCTGATGCCGGAAGTTGCCGACATGTGCCGCGACAACTTCGGCTTCGCTGCTGTTGGTGAAGTATAAAAACTGATCCATCTGATGGCTGGCGAGGTCGTTGATCACGCCGCCGAAATACTGGCGGTCGAACACCCAGTCGGGCCGGTAGCCGTGATTCAGCAGGCGGTGCGGACCGAATCCGACGGTCTGCACGACGCGGCCAATCGCCCCGCTGTGCACCAGCTCACCAGCTTTAACCGTCGCCGGATTGCCGAAGCGCTCCCCGAAATAGACGCTATAGATGCGCCCCGTCTCGGCCTGCACGCGCTTCACCTGCTCAAGCTGTTCAAGGCTGGTGAAGGCTGGTTTGGCGGAGAGAAAGTCCTTACCATGCTGCATTGCCCGGATACCCAGTGGTGCGCGTTCATTCGGGATGCTGGCGCTGATGATGACGTCGACGGCCTGATCTTCGAGGATTTCTTCGACCGAACGCGCTGCCTGTGCCTGTGGAAAACGCTCGACAAAGCGGGCGATCCGTTCAGGTGTGTCATCGTAATAGGTGGCGATTTCTGCACCGGCTGAAGCCAGCACACCGGCAATTCCGTAAATGTGATCGTGGGCGAACCCCACCGCCGCGACGCGAATGGTCATGAAGCTGTGTACTCCTGTGCGCCGTTCATCGCGTAATAGAAGGGGTCATCCGGCCCGATCTCGCCGCGCATCACGGGCTGCCCGGTAAAGGCAGACTTGTACAGGCTGGCGGCGAATTCCAGAATGCGGCGGGCTTCATCGCCACTGACCAGCGGACGTTCACCGCGCTCCATGCTGTCGAGCAGTTCGCCAAGCTGGATGTCGTGCGAACCGGTGAAGTTGTCCTTCAGGGCTTCCCAGTGGGCCAGCACTTCCGGTGACTCGACACCCTGCGGCAGACTGATGCGCCAGTGTTCATTGGAGTAGCGGTACAGGGCGGCCATTTCCAGCGTCGCCTTCTGGAAGTCCAGCCGGATGCTGCTCTCCTGACGTGGGGACAGCGCACTGTTGACGATGCTCGCCATCGAGCCGTTGGCAAAGCGCACCATCGCCATCGACACGTCCTCGACTTCGATCTGGCGGTCGAGGGTGCCAGCCATCGCGCGGACTTCGTCCCATTCGCCCATCAGCCACAGGAACATATCCATCAGATGAATGCCGAGGCCCATCGTCGGGCCGCCGATTTCGGTCTTCCATTTGCCGCGCCAGCTCACGTTGTAGTAATCCTGCGTGCGATACCACATCGTATTGCACAGCGCTACCAGCGGACGGCCAAAGGCTTCTTCATGGATCAGCCGTTTGAGGTGCTTCCCGGCGGAGCCGAAGCGCCACTGAAACACGGTGCTGACATAGCGGTCAGTGCGCTGTTCGGCTTCAGTGATGGCGTCAAACTCGGCGAGCGAAGCGCACAGCGGCTTTTCGCAGTAGACCCATGCCCCCGCCTCAAGACACTGGATCGACAGATCCTTATGCGTCGAAGGCGGGGTGATGATGCTGACCAGATCGGGCTGCTCTGCCGCCAGCATCTGCCCGACATCGGTGTAAAAATGGGGGATGCCTGCTGTCTGGCACACATCCCGCAGCCGTTCTTCGTTCAGATCGACGGCGGCGACGACCTGAACGCGGTCGCCGAGTGCTTTCGCGGCTTCAAGATGATTGTTGACGGAGTTACCCGTCCCGATAATCGCGAGTCGGTAGGTTTTCACGGGTGACGAATGCCTTCTGGAGTATAAGTATCAGGTTTAAGTGTCGCGGGATCAAAATAACGGTTCAGATGTCCGCAGAAGCCGAGCTTTGATTCATCCGGTGGGCGGATATGCTGGACGGCATTCTGAAGCAGATAGCCGGTATCCTTTTGAGAAAGCTGGTCAAGCTGATCGAGCGACTTCTGTACTTCGGCCAGCGCTCCATCGTGGATCAACTGCTGCCACTGCGCGTGGACCGGTTCGGTCCGGGCGGAAGCCTGCTGATAGAAGCGCTCCAGTGCCTCGCGTCCGGCTTCGGCGCTGGTTTCAAATGCGGCCCTGAGGCTCAGAAAACCCTCGACCCCGCGATCGCGGCGGCGGTAGGCTTCTTCTATCGAAGAGACGCGCATGGCTTCAGCGTAGCGTGTTTCATCGGAGAGCCAGTCATCGGTGAAGCTGACGACATTGTCCCCGCGTTCCGGCAGGCCGCTGTTCTGCATCATGACGAGGATTTCCAGATCGCGCTGCGGATTGATCAGGCGGTGAATCGTCCCCGGAGAGAACAGCAGCGCGTCATTTGTCCGCAGTTCGACCCGCGAGAAGCCATTTTTATCGAGGATCTCCACCGCGCCGGAACCCGCCAGCACATAGTACAATTCGGTACACACCAGATGCACATGCGGCGTCCCGCCGATCTGACCGTCGGGCGTCGGTGTGTCATAGACCTTCAGACGCGTGATGAGCGCGGCCCCCGGCATCCGCAGGGGCGATTCAGGGTTCACTGACGACGACATCAGCTCGTGACCTTCTGCACCTTCTTGGCCTGCATTACGGCGTCGTAGTTCGGTGATTCCTTGTAGAACGGGTCCAGTGGATAGCAGCCGGAAACCATACCGTTACGCGGCGCGGTCGTGCAGTCGCTGAATGTCCGGCAGATGCGCTTGCGCTGTAACGGCTCACCCCGCAGGACATCGGCGGGCATATCGGGATAGGAGAGGATCATCCGCCCGATGCCGACGAAATCGGTCATGCCGCTGCGCACGGCAGCCTGCGCAACGTTCGGCAGCCAGTCCTGGAGATAGGAATAGCCGGAGCCGACGAACAGAAGCTGCGGACAGTGCTTCTTCAGTTCGGCTGTGACATAGAGATGCCGCGCCACCCCAATCAGCGGGTCTTCCGGCGGCTGATAGCCATCAGAGGGCGGAAACATCGCTGGACGGGTCAGATGCGGGTTGTAATAGGGACTTCCGAGTGTGATGCACACCATCGGGATTCCGAGTTCGACCAGCAGATCAAGGAAGCGTTTCGGCTCGGTCAGGTCAATGCCCCGGCCTGTGCCATCCCCGCCGAATGAGAAACGGTAGTCTCCGTCGAACGGTTCCGGCTCACCGGCGTCATCCGGCCCCGGACGGAACGGGATCAGGTCAATGGCACTCAGGCGGACGCCCATCCGCAATCCGGGCGCGACGTCGCGCACCTTCTTCACCACTTCACGCAGGAAGCGGGTGCGGTTTTCAAAGCTGCCGCCATACCTGCCTTCACGGTCCACCGCGCTGAGGAACTCGTGACCGAGATAGCCGTGACAGTGCTTGATGTCCACGAATTCGAAGCCAAGCTGCTGTGCCAGCGCCGCCGCCTTACCGAAATCCTCGATCAGTTGGTCGATGTCGTCATCACTCAACACGTCATCGGGATCGACATTGAACTTGCGATCCAGTACCGGATGGTTGTAGGCCACACGCGGTTCCAGCGCTTTGCTATTCGGACGGCAGAAGCGGCCAGAATGTGTAAGCTGTAAGCCGAGCAGCAGGTCATCGGTCTGGCCGAAGTGCTGCGTATGCGAATCCAGCAGGGTCTGGCGGAGATCGCGCAGCGCCTCAGCATTTTCTTCTTTGATCACCAACTGACGGTCATTGGCGCGACCATCATGGCGCACAGCGACCGCTTCCCCACCCCAGATCAGCTTTGCGCCACTCATGCCAAAGCGCTGCCAGCGGCGGTGGGTGAGATCGGTCGGCTTACCATCGGGTGTGCCGTCCCAGCCTTCCATTGGAAGCACAGCAAAGCGATTGCCGATGGTCTTGTCATTGATCTGACCGTCCAGCGTATAGGACTGGGCCAGCGGCGGCGTCTGACCGGTATGATTGCCGTTATGGTCGGCCAACGGGTTATTGGACTCAACCCTCTCATCAATTGGGATCTGTGCGCCGATACGCTCGCAGTATTCGCGGAACTGCTCGACGGTCCGAAGCTGGGCGATGCGCCTGTAATTCGATTTTGTGTTTCCGTTATCGCCGTTGTCGCTCATGACGCCCTGCTTTCAGTCGAGACTTCGGCCAGCGCAGCGTCACCCAGGACATTCAGACGTTCCGCCAGTTCGCGCAAGATCTCGATGTCACTGTCGGGACGTGAAGGCGACTGCGGATGCGTCACATTCGACTGAATCCAGCCGCGCAGCTTCAGGAACTGGGCGGCGCTGTGTTTGTAGGCCGGGACCGGTGCGCGGAAGGCCAGAAATCCGAGATACTGAAGCAGGTCATTCAGTTCATAAAAGGCTGGGTCCTGTGCTTCCCACATGGCGTCGCGCTTCGCAAACAGATCCGGCGCGAAGGTGCTGAGTCCGAGCAGATAATCACTACCGTACATCACCATATCAATCGCCAGATCGTTACCGGTAAATACCTTGAAATCGGGGCGACGCGCATCACGCAGATTCAGGCGCTCCCATTCCAGCTCCCGGCTGAGTGACGAGTGCTTCGCGCCGATGCACTGCGGGATCTCCAGCAGGCCCTGATAGACCTCCAGATCGTAGATTTTGCCGAATGGTGCGAACATCGTCCCCAGTTCGAAGCCGATGAACTGCGGCGCGTATTCCCCGATCCCGGCATAAGCCGCGACAATCGCCTCATTCGGCTGCGAGGTCAGCGCGTAGGACTGGAAGATCACCGGTGTGCCGCCGTACTGGTGAATCAGGTCCAGCGGGCGGCGGTAGTTTTCCACATTCCAGACAGCACCCGGCTGTGAAGGGACAAAGGCCCCGGCGACAAACGTCCCGCCGGACAGCGTCTCAGAGGTGCGCTTCAGCACCTCCTGCCGTGTGTCCTCGTCCAGCAGATTGACGTATCCGGTGTCCATATTGACCGCCGGAGTCAGACCGGCAGCGGCGGTACGCGCCACATGAGCGCAAAAACTGTCCCAGTCGATTTCGAGCTGATCGGTGAAAGGCAGCAGAATGGCGGACATGCCGGTAATTTTGCGCCCCGGCCTGATCATCGCGACCGGATGTGGTGCCGTTTGAATCATGACTGTCAGTCCTTCGTCTTGAGATAGCCAACCGATTGCAGATCACGTGTATAACCCGCCAGCGCGCGGCGGTTGTGTTCCCGGATTACCGTTTCAACCTTATCAGGGTCGCGCAGGCGCAGCGCTTCCAGAATCTGACGGTGTTCCTGCTGGGCCTCGCGGATGCGGCTGCCTGCGATGCCGTTCAGATAATGCAGGCGCAGGCGATCCCAGTGATCGAACACCTTGTTGAGCATTTTCATCACCAGTTCGGTGTGCCCACACTGGCAGAGGAAGAGATGCATCGCCCGATTCTGCTCCGACCATGCGTTAGGATTCTCGATATTCTGGTCCATATCATCGATCATCACGACGACCTGTTCGATCTCATCATCCGTCATCAGACGGCAGGCCGCACGACTGCAAATCACTTCCAGCGATTCCAGCAGGGCAAAGACCTCGAAGATGAAATTGGCGTCGATCTGTGTCACGGTCGCGCCGACATACGGTTCAGTGCTGACAAAACCGTCGGCTTCAAGCTGCATGATCGCCTCCCGGATCGGGATCTGGCTCACCTTCAGCGAGACCGCCAGTTCATCGATGACAAGGCGTGATCCGGGTTTGATCCGCCCCTCCAGAATATCGCTGCGCAGGGTTTCGTAAACAATTTCCTTCTTGCTTTTAAACACGGTAGACATTAAAAACCCTTTGCCTACTTGCAAAACATCCTATATCCTATATGATATATGGTAATCGCCAGATTGCCAAGCGATACCATGAACCACGACAGGAGGTACATCAACGAGACTGATCACGAAATAAAGCAGCAACGAGATTCGCTTACCATCGCATATTCGTTGAACTTTAAGGACTGACCATTAATGAAAACTTCAAGACTTTCCCTCTTTTTAACCCTGCTGAGTATTCTGCTGCTATTTACCTTCGGCTCTGTGATCCGCGCGCAGGATGCGCAGGAACTCACCGTCACCTGGTGGGGATCACAGGCGCGCCACGACCGTACTATTGAACTGATCGAACTGTTTGAATCAGAGCATCCCGGCCTCGAGATCACCTATGAATTCTCCGGCTGGGGCGACTACTGGACCCGCGTCAACACACAGGCGACCGGTGGCAACGTGGCCTGCGTCATGCAGCAGGACTACGCCTACCTGACCGAATGGGCTACCCGCGATCTGCTGATGCCGCTGGATGAACTGATCGAATCCGGCGCGATTGACGTCAGCAATGTGGACCAGAGCGTGCTGGACAGCGGCAAGGTCAACGGTGAGACCTTTGGTATCAGCCTCGGGACCAACTCGCAGACCTTCATCCTCGATGTCGATGCCTTCGAAGCGGCTGGTGTTGAACTGCCCGCCAAGGACTGGACATGGGAAGATTTCGAAGAGATCTCCAACCAGATCCACGAAGCAAGCGGTATCTGGAGCATCGCCTACGGCCCGTGGGACGACAACATGATGAAATCGGTCCTGATCAGCAGCGGTCAGTGGCTGTTCAGCGAAGATGGCAGCGCAATTGGCATCACCGAGCCGCAGGTGTGGTTCGATCATCTTGCCCGCATCAAGCGCCTGATGGACTCCGGTGCGATTGCCCCGATGGAAGAACAGGCTGACATCGCCGCCGCTGGTCTGGAAGGTTCCCCGATCGTCGAAGGCAACGAAGCCATCCGCTATCAGTGGAGCAATCAGGTTGTCGCGCTGACCACCGCCGCCGGTGAGGATCGCAACTTCATCCTGCATCCCCTGCCCCGCGTGAGTGAAGGCCAGTCTGCCAACTACCTGAAGCCGTCGATGTTCTTCTCGATCACCGCTGGCTGCCCGAACCCGGAACTGGCCGCTGAGTTCATCAACTTCGCGACCAACGATCTGGAAGCGAACGACATCCTGTTCGCCGAGCGCGGTGTCCCGATCTCGAGCGAAGTCCGCGAATATCTGGCGGAGAAGGTTGACCCGGTCACGGCACAGATCTTCGAATTCATCGCCGAAGTCGGTGAAGATGCCAGCCCGGTCCCGCTGCCCGATCCCGCAGGCTGGAGTGATGTCAACGCCAACGTGCTGTATCCGCAGTACATCGATCAGGTGCTGTTCGGCCAGACCACACCTGAAGAGGGCTACGACTTCTTCGTGAGCGAGTCCAACAGCATCCTTGCACAGAATGCCGCTACAGACGAGTAATTGAGCATTTTCATCCCGGCAGCGGGGTGCGCCACGGCGTATCCCCGCCGCTTTTGTGCAGGATCAACCGTTTGTGGGAACGAGAAGGCTCATCAAATAATGACTGATAATGCGATCCCTGCGATCTCTTCGGACGGCGTCCCGGAAGCACCCAAAACACGGGGCCGTACCCAGACCGGTCGCGACTTTACTGTAAACAATCGGGCTGGTTATCTTTTTATCTCGCCCTGGATTATTGCTTTTCTGCTTTTTACGCTGGTGCCGATGGCGATTTCGCTCTATCTGGCCTTTACCAACTATGACACCCTGAGTGGCAAAGGCGAATGGATCGGCCTGGGGAACTTCCAGCGGATGTTTTTTGAGGATGTTCGCTACGGTCGCTCCGTCAGTGCCACACTGAAATATGTGGTCTTCTCAGTGCCGATGCGTCTGGCCTTCGCGCTGGGAGTGGCGCTGCTGCTGAACACCAATCGACGCGGGGTTTACCTGTACCGTGCCGCTTACTATATCCCGTCGATTATCGGCGGCAGTGTGGCCGTGGCGGTCATGTGGCGGCAGTTATTCGGCACACAGGGACTGGTCAATGCCTTTATCGCACTGGCCGGGTTTGATCCGGTGCGCTGGCTGGGCAACCCGGACACCGCCATCTGGACGCTGATTATTCTGGCGGCGTGGCAGTTTGGCTCTCCCATGCTGATCTTTCTGGCCGGTCTGCGGCAGATCCCGGCCTCACTGTACGAGGCCGCCGAAATCGACGGCGCAGGCGTGGTCAAGCGCTTTTTCAGCATTACCCTACCCCTGCTCACCCCGATCATTTTCTTCAATTTCATCATCCAGATGATCGGTGCATTCCGCACCTTTACACAGGCCTACATCGTCACGGGCGGCACCGGCGCACCACTGGATACGACGCTGTTCTATGCCGTTTATCTGTATAACCGTGCGTTTTCGCAGTTCCAGATGGGATACGCAGCGGCGATGGCATGGGTGCTGCTGCTGGTGATCGCCGTACTGACCGCGATCAACTTCAAACTGTCCTCCTACTGGGTTTATTACGAGACGGAGTTAGAGTAGGCAACCGCATGGCGACGAGTTCAAGCACTTCAACCGCTGTTCAGCCTCAGATGATTTCTGACAGGGCACTGGAACAGCAGAAAAAAAGACAGCAGTTCATCCGTGCGGTGATCTATCATGTGGGTGTGGCCTTCTTCGGCTTTGTGATGCTGTACCCGGTGATCTGGCTGTTCAGCAGTTCGCTCAAGGCTCCGGATAAGATCTTCACCGAAATCACCAACCTGATCCCCTCAGAGCTGAACTGGAATAATTATGCGGAAGGCTGGGCGGGCTTCGGCGGCATCAGCTTCGCGACCTTCTTCAAGAATTCGTTCATCTATGCCGGACTCGGCACGCTGATACAAGTGGTGGCCTCGGTGATCGTGGCCTACGGATTCGCACGCATCAAATTTCGCGGCAAGCGCGTCTGGTTTACGCTGATGCTGATGACGCTGATGCTGCCAGGTGAAGTGCTGCTGATCCCGCAGTACATCATCTTCGACCGCCTCGACTGGGTGAACACCTTCCTGCCCCTGCTTGTGCCGCGTATTGGCGGCGGCGCGTTCTTCATTTTCATGATCATCCAGTTCATTCGCGGTATCCCGATGGATCTCGATGAAGCCGCAATGATCGACGGCGCGGGCCAGCTCGAAACCTTCCGCTTCGTGATTCTGCCGCAGCTCACCCCGGCGATTATCACGGCGACGATCTTCTCGTTTTACTGGACGTGGGACGACTTTCTCGGCCCGCTTATTTACCTGACGAAGCCTCAGCTTTATACTGTGTCTGTCGCGCTGCGTTCTTTCAGCGATGCCAGCAGCGCGAATAACTGGGGCGCGATCTTTGCCATGCTGAGCCTTTCGCTGGTCCCGGTCTTTCTCCTGTTCGTCTTCTTCCAGCGCTATCTGGTTGAGGGTATTGCGACCACCGGTCTCAAAGGTTAATCACGTTATGGCGGAGCAAATCGAAACCGAACCCAAAGGCAGGCATCTGCGGCTGCCAGCGCGTCAGATGGAACAGCTTGATCGATGGTCCGTGCCGGTGATGGCAAATATGCTGTGGGCACTGATGTCGCTGCTGATCCTGACGATCCCGCTGGCGCTTGTCGGGCTGATGGGTGTGATGTTCCGCTGGACGGAAGGACAAAGCCCGCAGGTCTTCAACGTCTTTTTCAATACGATCCGGCGCACGTGGAAAAAGTGCTACGCGATCGCGGTGATCGACCTCATCATCGGCGGGCTGGTCTATCTCAACCTGCTGATCTTCGGCGTGATGGAGATGGACAACGTGCTGGCGTTCCTGTCGCGCAGTATCACGCTGTTTGTGGCGATCATGCTGCTGCTGGTCAATATCTACGCCTGGACGCTGGTGTCTGTCTGGGATGTGTCCCTCAGGCACCTGCTGACATCCTCGGTCAAGCTGGTCTTTCTTCAGCCGTTCCGCAGCCTGATCCTCGGCGCGATCATCGTCGCCATCGCACTCTTCTCAACGATGCTGCCCGTCGCGATCTTCATCGTCGCCACCGGCGCGGTCATCGGCTACATCGCCTCGCGTGGGACTTCAAGCATACTCGACCGCTATGTCTCGCCGCAGGATTTCAGATGGATTGAGCTGGACTGACGGGCTGTTCACCTGACAGCTTGCCTCTGGTTTGACCTGAGATCGATAGAGTGTTATCTTCGGGTTTCATTTGCTTATGTTTCTCGTCGTTTTCTTTAAGTCCCTTTTGCCGAATCTTTAGTCTGAAGAAGCGAAACCTGATCTGACTATGACTGATAAAAAACGTTATGCTCTCGTTGGCACGGGTTCACGAGCAGGGATGTTCGTCCATGCCATCACCGAAACCTATAAAGACTATTCGGAGCTGGTCGCCTTCTGTGATCTGAGTCAGGTGCGCATGGACTGGTACAACCAGCAGCTTACCGAACTCGGCATGCAGGCTGTCCCCACTTATCACGCCGACCAGTTCGAGCAGATGATCGCCGAAACACGGCCTGATACGGTGATTGTCAGCACGATTGACGCGACGCATCATCAGTACATCGTCCGCGCTATGGAACTCGGCTGTGATGTCATCACCGAAAAGCCGATGACGACCGATCTCGACCGGCTCAGGGCGATTTACGAGGCGATCGAACGCACCGGACGCTCGCTGCGTGTGACCTTCAACTACCGCTACGCCCCGGCTTATACCCGCTTCCGCCAGCTTGTGATCGATGGCGTGGTGGGCAAACCGCTTTCGGTTGATTTCACATGGCTGCTGGATACCAGTCACGGCGCGGATTACTTCCGGCGCTGGCACCGCGAAAAGCAGAACAGCGGCGGCCTGCTGGTGCATAAATCCACGCATCATTTCGACCTTGTGAACTGGTGGATCGATTCGTATCCCGAACAGGTGATGGCGATGGGTGATCTGCTGTTCTATGGCAGGGAGAATGCCGAGGCACGCGGTGAACATTACAGCTACAGCCGTTACACCGGTGAGCCGGACGCGGAAAACGATCCCTTCGCGCTGATGCTGGACAGCAAGGCGGCCTTCCGTGGGCTGTACCTGAATGCTGAAGAAGAAACCGGCTATATCCGTGACCGCAATGTCTTCGGCGAGCCGGTCACGATTGAAGACACGATGAACGTCAGCGTGCGCTACCGTAACGGCGCACTGCTCTCGTATCATCTGGTGGCCTATTCGCCATGGGAAGGGCTGCGCATCGCGATTACCGGCAACAAGGGCCGGATCGAGATGGACATCTCGGAGAATATCAACCACCTCAACGGAGATGGTCAGGCCAGCAGCAGCAAAGGCGCGTTCAAGGCCGCTTCGATCCGCGCCTATCCGATGTTCGGTCAGGGCTATGAGGTCGATGTGCCGGTTGGTGATGGTGGTCACGGTGGCGCAGACCCGGTGATGCTGGAACAGATCTTCTCTCCGAACCCACCTCCTGACCCGTACAACCGTGCGGCCTCACACGTCGACGGCGCAGCCTCGATTCTGGTTGGCATCTCCGGCAACCTGTCGATGGAAACGGGCCGCCTGATCCATATCCCGGATCACTTCCAGTTACCAGAACGCGAGCGCACGCATGTCTGAGTTTACGGAACCTGTACAGGATCGGGCTGACCGCTATTTCTCGCCGGACCCGGCGCAGCGCAGCATCGCCCGTGCGCTTTACGAGACGGTGCATGACCTGCCGCTGATCTGCCCGCACGGGCATGTCGATCCGCGCCTGTTCTCCGACCCGGACTACCGCTTTGGCAGCCCGGTCGAACTGCTGATCATCCCGGATCATTACATCTTCCGCCTGATGTACTCGCAGGGCATCCCGATGGAGGCGATGGGTATCCCCCGTCGCGACGGCGCGGCAGTCGAGACCGATCACCGCAAGATCTGGCAGACGATCTGCGATCACTGGCATCTGATGCGCGGGACGCCGACCTACATCTGGCTGCGCGATGAACTCAGCGGCGTGTTCGGCATCGACCTGAAGATGAACAGCCAGAACGCGCAGCCCATCTATGATGCGCTGGAAGCCCGCCTGCAGGAAGAAGATTTTCAGCCGCGCCGGATGTTTGAGCGCTTCAATATCGAGGTACTGGCGACAACTGACGCCGCATCCGATACGCTCAGCCATCATCAGGCCATTCGCGATTCCGGCTGGAATGGCCGCATTATTCCGACCTTCCGCCCTGATGCGGTCGTCAACCTCGATATGGACGGCTGGCGCGAGAATATCGACAGACTGGGCGAGGTCTCCGGCATCGAGGTCAGGGATTATCGGAGTTACATTCAGGCACTGGAGCAGCGCCGCACCTTCTTCAAGTCAATGGGGGCGACTGCCACCGATCATGCCGCGCTGACCGCCTACACTGAAACCCTCAGCGACGAGCAGGCCGACCGCATCTTCCAGCGGGCGATTCAGGGACACACCTCCGTCGAAGATGCCCAGCGCTTCACCGGTCACATGCTGATCGAGATGGCACGGATGAGTGTGGAAGACGGCCTCGTAATGCAGCTTCATGTCGGATCATACCGCAACCACAATCCACAGATCGTGGCGCACTTTGGCCGTGATATGGGTGCGGACATCCCGATCACGACCGAGTTTACGCGCAGCCTCAAGCCGCTGCTGAACCGCTTCGGCAATCAGCGCGACCTGACGATTGTGCTCTTCAATCTGGATGAGACAACCTATGGCCGGGAACTGGCTCCACTCGCCGGACATTATCCCGCACTGCGGCTTGGCCCGCCGTGGTGGTTCTTCGACAGCCTGAAGGGGATGCGCACCTTCCTCGATGATGTAGTCGAGACGGCAGGCATCTACAACACCGCCGGATTTAACGATGACACCCGCGCCTATCCATCCATTCCGGCGCGGCATGATGTCTGGCGGCGGCTGTGTGCCGACTGGCTGGCTGGTCTGGTGACACGGCAGATTATCGACACCGAGGACGCCTTCGACATGATCCACCAGATGGCCTACGGCCTCGCTAAGCGCACCTACAAGCTGGATCAACCCGAAACTGCGAGCGCCTGACCGATGACACTCAAACCCCTCAACAGAACAACGGCCAATGCGCCCGTACGCTATCCCGAACGGGTGGTACAGTTTGGAGGCGGCAATTTTCTGCGCGGCTTCGTGGATTGGATGATCGAGATCCTCAACGAGCAGGTGGGTTTCGACAGCAGCATCGTGATCGTCAAGGTAACGCCACGCGGCGGCTATGATGAACTGGACGCGCAGGAAGGGCTGTTCCATGTGCATCTGCAAGGGATGCTGGACGGCAAAGAGGTTTCCGAGACACGGCTGATCACCTGCGTCAGCCGGACGGTATACCCGTATCAGGATTATGCATCGTATCTGGCGCTGGCCGAACAGCCGGAGATCCGTTTTCTGATCTCGAACACGACCGAAGCCGGGATCAGCTACAGCGAAGGCGACCAGTTCAGCGACCAACCGGCGTCATCCTTCCCGGCCAAGCTGACACAGTTTCTTTATCACCGCTATCAGCATTTCGATGGCGATCCGTCGAAGGGCTGCAATATCATCCCGACCGAGCTGATCGTCCAGAACGGCACTCAACTGCGCGACATCATCCTGCGCTATGCCGATCAGTGGGGGCTGGAGTCCGGCTTCCGTGAATGGATCAAGCAGCACAACCTGTTCTGCAATACGCTGGTGGACCGCATCGTCTCCGGCTTTCCAAAAGCACAGAGCGACGCGCTGCTTCAGCAGATCGGTTATGACGATCAACTGCTGACGATGGGGGAACCCTATAACAGTTGGATCATCGAGGCGCCGCACCACCTGAAGGACGAACTGCCGATTGATCAGACCGACCTCGGCATCAGAGTGGTGGATGATGCCGACCCGTATCGTCAGACCAAAGTCCGCATTCTGAACGGCGCACACTCGTCGATGACGTGGACCGGCCTGCTGCTTGGGTTCGATCTGGTGCGCCAGTGTGTGGAGCATCCGACGGTCGATCGGTTCCTGCGCGATCTGGTCTACGATGAGATCATCCCATCGATGGATCTGCCGCAGGATGATCTGAAGGACTTCGCGCAGGCCACATTTGACCGCTTCCGCAACCCGCACATTGAGCATCACCTGCGCGATATCGCGCTTAACTCCACGTCAAAGTTCCGGGCACGCATGGTGCCGACCCTGCTCAGCTATCAGCAGAAGACCGGCCAGCTTCCGCGACGGGTCGTACTGGTGTTCGCCGCGCTGATCCGCCTGTACAAAGGCGAATGGCAGGGCGAAACCATCACGCTGAAGGATGACCCGGCTGCGATCGAGTGGTTCCAGCAGCAGTGGCAGGATGCCAACTCGCCTGCGGCAGTAGTCGATGCAGTGTTGAAGAACAACGATCTGTGGGGCGAGGATCTGTCAGCAGTGCCGGGGCTGAGGGATCAGCTTACCGATGACCTGACACGGATCGATCAGGGGGAACTGATGGCACTGATGGAGGCGGTGAACGAGACAGAATCATGAGCACAGCACAGGTCTCTGAACTGAAGGCGGTTGGACGACTGCCCGTAGAGGGCGACAATGCGGCGATTGCCACGCGCCATCTGCCCGCCGGGATGGTGATCCGCAGCGGCGAGATGACCTTCACCCTGCCCTATACCGTGATGGTCGGGCATCGCTTCGCCGTCCAGCCGATTGCACCGGGCCAGCCGCTGACCTCATGGGGACAGCGCTTCGGTGTGGCAACGCGACCGATTATGCCGGGTGAATATGTCATCAACGAAGGAGTGCTGACTGAACTCCAGCGCCGCAATCTGGATTTCGAGCTGCCGCCGGAAGCCAACTTCCAGAATGAACTGGAACCTTATCAGTTCGATCTCTCAATCTTTGTCCCGTCACAGCCGCTGCCCCGCTATCCTGAAATGCGGACGTTTATGGGCTATCGGCGCGGGGTGGGTCGCGGGGTGGGTACGCGCAACACCATCGTACTGTTGGGAACCAGCGCCCTGACGTCTGGTTTTGTCCGGGCACTGGAAAGCCGCCTGCAACTGCTGGTAGAAGACGATGCGAATCTGGATGGCATCGTGGCGGTGGCGCACACTGAAGGCGGACGCGATCAAGCCAATAACCGCGATCTGCTGCTGCGCACACTGGCCGGATTTATGGTCAATCCCAATGTCGGTGCAGTGCTGGCGGTGGATTACGGTCACGAGATCGTCCACAACGGGCATCTGCGGGATTATCTGCACCAGCACGGCTATCCGATTGACGACCTGCCGCACCACTTCATGAGCCTGTCGCCATCATTTGAGGGCGACCTCGACTCCGCCGCACAGATCGTCACCGGCTGGCTGGATACGGTCAGCCAGACGCCGCGCACACCTGAACCGTTGAGCGAACTCAAAATCGGGCTTCAGTGCGGCGGTTCTGATGCATTCTCCGGTATCAGTGGCAATCCGCTGGCGGCATGGGTGGCAAAAGAGGTTATCCGGTACGGCGGCAGCGCAAATCTGGCCGAGACTGATGAACTGATCGGCGCGGAAACCTACGTACTGGACAAAGTACGTGACGCCGTGACCGCGCAGAAGTTTCTGTCCTTCATCCAGCGCTTCAAGGAACGGGTCGAGTGGCACGGCCACAGCGCCGAGGGTAACCCGTCCGGCGGCAATAAGTATCGCGGCCTGTATAACATCTACCTGAAGTCACTCGGTGCGGCCACCAAACGTCACCCGGACGTGCCGATTGACGCGGTGATCGACTATGCCGAGCCGATGCAGTCCCCCGGCTATTACTTTATGGACAGCCCCGGCAACGACCTCGAAAGCGTCGCCGGCCAGGTGGCCTCCGGCTGCAATATGATCTTCTTCGTCACCGGCAACGGCTCGATCACCAATTTCCCGTTCGTGCCGACGCTCAAGATCGTGACGACCACCGAGCGCTATCAACTGCTCTCCAATGAGATGGACATCAACGCCGGGGCCTATCTGGACGGCGTGCCGATGGACGAACTCGGCGCGGAGACGCTGAACCGCACGGTCGAGATTGCATCGGGTGCGCTTTCCGCCGGAGAGAAAGCGGCACATGCGCAGGTGCAGATCTGGAGGGACTGGCCGCAGGCTCGTCCGGTCAATATCGTCGCCATCCAGTCGATTCGTTATACCGGCCAGCCGATTTCCATTCAGACTGATGACCCCGTCCCGGCAGTGTCGCTGCCCGCCTATCGTAATGGGAACACCTTCACGACCGATCAGGTGGGGCTGATTCTGCCGACCAGCCTGTGTTCCGGGCAGATAGCGCAGATGTGCGTCCAGACACTCAACCGTCAGTGGGCAGCTCATGCCACAGAGCATGGCCGTACGCCGGACATCTCGCGCTTTGTGACGCTGGTGCATACCGAAGGCTGCGGCGCATCGGTCAATCCGGAATTCCGCGATACGCTGCTCGGCTATCTGACACATCCAATGGTGAAACATGCCCTGCTGCTGGAACACGGCTGTGAATCCACCCATAACGATTACTTCCGCCAGAATTTGCGCCAGCGTGGGCTGAATCCCGAGGATTACGGCTGGGCCAGCATCCAGTTGGACGGCGGCATCCAACGTGTGATCCGCAAGATGTCGGCATGGTTCGATAGTCAGATGCAGCAAAGCCAACAAACCCAGCCCACCGAAACCGTCACCGCCGGACTGGAAGCTGTGCGCGTCGCACTGGTGACGCACGGGATGGCAGGTGCACTACCTGATACCACTGCCAACGCGCTGGCCGTACTCACCCGGATGATTGTCAACGGGGGTGGGACGGTGGTCATCCCGCAGCATGACCCGTTGTTGACGAACCCGTTCAACCGGTTTACACAGACGCTTGGGCTGTCAGCCGATAGTTCACCCAGTCTCGCCTATGGACAGCCTGCGACACAGGCTGGCTTTCACATCATGGCGACACCGGCCCATGACTGGAACGAAACCCTGACCGGCCTCGGCGCGACGGGCATCGAACTGATCCTGGCACATGTCAGCGATCTGCCGCTGCCCGGTCATCCGATGCTGCCGGTGCTTCAGGTGACGACGGGCGGTACACATGATGCGCTTGACCTCACGCTGGACGGCTCACCCGATGGATGGCCGCGCCTGCTGCTGGATCAGATCATCGCCACGCTGTCGCATGACTACATCCCACAGGTCCAGCGCACCGGCACGGAAAATGTCGTGTTCCAGATCACCCGTGGCCTGCTTGGGGTCTCGCTGTAGAGAAATCTGATCGTTGGAGGACGCCGCAGGTGTTGTCCTTACAACTGTGCGACATTGGAGAAAACGTCAAGCGATGACCTTTCACCTTCAGCCTCATCTGGACCGGCTGTACGAACAGTCTGACCGGCGTTTTACCTTTCAGGCTGGTTCACCGGACGATGTGCGCCAGTGGCAGTCCGAACTGCGACAGGCGCTGCGCGAACACCTGAAAATCGACGGACGCAACCTGCCCAATCAGGTCAACGTGACCGAACTGTATACTGTCCAGCGTGACGGTTACACCGAGACAAAATATGCGCTCGATGCTCGTGAGATGCAGATCCCGGTTTACATCCTCAGGCCGGATGCCCCACCGCCGTATAAGGCTGTCCTCGCCTTTCCCGGTCACGGGGACGGCGTCCATCAGATCCTCGATGTCCAGACCTACGGTGAGGAAGCCTACGCGAGTGGGCTGGCACAGGCCGGTTATCTGGTGTGCGCGGTCGAGCAGCAGGGCTTCGGAGAACGGGTCACGGACCAGTTGAGTGACAGCAGCCAGCGCAACTCGTGCTATCACCTGTCATTTGAATATCTGATGCAGGGGCGCACATTGCTTGGTGAACGGGTGTGGGATGGCATGCTGGCGCTGAGCTTTCTGCTGCAGCGGCCTGATATCGATCCGGCATCTGTGGGGTGTGTGGGGCATTCCGGCGGCGGGACGACCGCGCTGTTCCTGAGTGCGCTGGATGAGCGCATCACTGCAGCGGTGGTATCGTGCTACTTCTGCGCCTTCCGTCAGTCGATTCTGAAGGTCAGGCACTGCGCCTGCAATTACGTCCCCGGGCTGCTACAGCTAGCCGAAAGCGGTGA
>JAEZAF010000006.1 GCA_023430545.1 Chloroflexota bacterium | reverse complement strand
GCGATCACTTCCGGCGTCATCTCGCCGCGCTGGATCAGAAGCAGGGTTTCGATGTCGCCGCGTGCATAGGCGTCATTGATAAATGACATCAGTCGGGTGCGGTGTTCGCGGTCGGCGGCATCAGCGGCAAAGTCCGGGTGGAATTTACGCGCCAGCCCTCGGTACAGCCGCTTGAAGTTCACTTCTTCGACAATATCTTCGGGGATCTCCGGCACGCGGTTGGGCCGGGTGGGGCTGTTGCTGGAAAACGCATCATCGATCTCTTCCAGTCGTGCTGCCGAACGGATTTTGCCCCAGCGCTGCTGGAACTGCTCCTCGACCGGCTGAAAGTTCACCTGATAGGCGTTGATCTGCTGAAGCTGCTGAAGCACTTCACGCGCTGCCTCAACCCGTTTTTCGGCAAAGCCTACACGCTGTTCATAGCGCCGTCGGAAATCATCGATCTCGCGCTCTAATTCGTAAATTTCCATTTCCAGCATCGCGATGGTGCGCTCCTGTTCGGAGACGGTATCGCGAAGTTGAGAGAGCGCTTCCTGTTCGTTCATCGCCATATACTGATCCAGGCTACTCTGACTAAATTCAATCGCTCGTCAATGTTCCCTATTATGCCGCCAGATGAGCCGACATGCTATGAATGATTCCTTACAAAACCTGTACAGGAATCACAAACGCGGCAGGAGGAGGGCCGCGTCTGTGGGTCAAAAATATATTCGATTATTTATATGTAACGGCGGTGATCGCGGCAGGCCTCGCGAGGAAGAAGACGAACCACGATTGGGCGCACCGCCGTCATCTGGAAGGCAGAGTGAATTACGGGTAGAAGCCGCGAATCTTCAGGGCTTCCGCCACACGCTTGATCGCCGCGATCTGGGCGGCGGTGCGCATATCGACATTGAATTCTTCAGCAGTACGGGCTGTCATATCGTAAGCCTTGATGAGGATGCGCTCCAACTGACGGAAGATCTCGGCTTCGTCCCAGAAGAAGGACTGAAGATCCTGCACCCATTCGAAATACGAGACGATCACACCGCCGGAGTTGGCGAGGATGTCCGGGATCACGACGATCCCGCGTGACTTGAAGATGTCATCAGCCTGAGGCGTCGTCGGGCCGTTCGCGCCTTCGACGATAAACCGGGCCTGAATCTTGTCTGCATTTTCGGCGGTGAGCTGGCCTTCCAGCGCCGCCGGGACCAGTACATCACATGGGAGGGTCAGCAGTTCAGAGTTGCTGACTTCAGTCGCGCCAGGGAAGCCTTTCACCGTGCGGTTGATGGTCATGTGTTCCATCAGGGACGGGATGTGCAGGCCGTTTTCATTATAGATACCGCCGAACACGTCGCTGACAGCCACGATCTTGAAGCCGTTTTCATAGGCGTAGATAGCTGCATTCGAGCCGACATTACCGAAGCCCTGAATGGCAACGCGCACCTGGTTGGCATCGCTGACGCCGTGACGCTTCAGCGCTTCCATCATGCAGGTGATCACACCGCGCCCGGTGGAAACCGTGCGGCCTTCGCTGCCACCAACGGCAATCGGCTTGCCGGTGACAATCGCCGGGACCGAATACCCTACCGTCATGCTGTAGGTATCCATAAACCATGCCATCATCTGCGGGTTCGTGCCCATATCCGGGGCGGGGATGTCCGCCTGTGGGCTGATGAGGGGGATCAGTTCAGAAGCAAAGCGGCGGGTGAGGTTTTCCAGTTCGCGGGTGCTCATCTTGCTGGGGTCTACAATGACGCCGCCTTTCGCGCCGCCATAGGGCAGGTTGACCAGTGAGCATTTCCAGCTCATCCACATCGCCAGCGCCCGTACTTCGTCCATCGAGACGTGCAGGTCGTAGCGGATACCGCCCTTGGTCGGCCCAAGTACGGTGCTGTGGTGCACGCGATAACCTGTGAACATCTCGGTCTCGCCGCTATCGCGCCGCACGGGGAAGTTCACCGTAAACTCGCGGCGCGGATAGCGCAGAAATTCGATGATGCCGTCATCATAGTCTAAATACTTTACGGCACGATCGTACTGCTCAAGTGCGGTTTTAAAAGGGTTAGGAAGAAGATTCTGGTCTATTTGCTGATTTGCATTTGAGGACATGGATAACGCGGCTACCATTTCGTGAATAGCTCCTTTAAAAGCGGATTGCTTTCGCTGACGTCCGAAAATCCGGTAAGCGGCGCATCCAGAACGCCAGCTTCTCACCAGTATAATGGAGTTTCTTTGGAATTCGATGCCTTAATTGTGCAAATTCATCAATTATTTACAATTTCGTCTATGCAGTTTACCCAAAAAGCAGATTTTGAGCACATCCTGATATCCAGCAGCGAGCCTGCAACTGGCATAATTTCATAAATCACAGGTACGGTTAACATCCGGCTTATCCTCATGGCCCGGTAAAGATTAGTGACGTCCACACCGGCAGATGATCCGATGGGCCGGACTGCGACCACACGTAGCTCTCCAGCGCGGTGAAGCTGGCATCGTGAAAGAGGTAATCCAGACGCAGCATTGGCATGTTCGGCAGTCCGGCCTTCCCCGCTGGAAAGGTGAAGCCAAAACCTGCATGCCCGACGTCATAAAAACTGTCCCGAAACCCTGCCCCTGTGATCTGCGGGTATTCATCCAGCCAGGGACTCATATTGAGATCCCCGGCGATGAGCGTCGGCAGAGGTTCATCGGCCAGCCTTGCCATCAGTACATCGACTTCTGCGCTGTGTGCGGCGGGTGTCAGGCCGGATTCAAACGAGATCGGCGGGCGTGGGTGGACGTTGTACAGCGCGATCAGGGTTCCATCGACATCAATCTCCACCCGCATATTGCCGAGTGCTCCATCGATCTGTTCATTCTGCCAGAATTCCTCGTCAGTAATCGGGTAGCGGCTCATCACCCCCATGCCAGTATTCCCAGGATTACGCGGGTAAAAGGCGATGTATGGATAACGTGTACTCAGTCTGGTTTTGAAGTGTGCCCCGGCGAGCACGCTCAGCTCCTGCAGGGCGACGATATCCGCATCCGTCTGCTCGAGGATCGTCGCCAGCACTTCCAGATCTTCGGTCGTCATCTGCAGATTGTAGGTCAGCACGGTAAAATCCGGCGCGATATCCGATGCGGTATGACGTGGGATCAGATAGTGTGCATGAAACAGGCTCCAGCCTGCCACCGCCACCAGACAGCCAAGGATCAGCCGTGGGGCACGCAGCGCCAGCGCGATGATCAGCAGCGGGATCGACAGAAACAGCGCGACCGTCCCCACCGACAGAATGATGCCTCGAATCTCGATGTCCGGATACAGTACTGAGGCTGTCATAATCAGCAGCACCAGCACGAGGTAAAACCAGATAAGGCCTTTCAGAATGGCGCTAAAGCGTTGTCGTAACGCTCCAACCTCTTGATCACTCACGCATGTCTCTCACGATCAATGAAGCGGGTAACGTTGCTCAGTCTACATGGCGTGGACTGAATGCGATCCGAGAAAGACAAAAGTGTTGGATAAGATTTTTAGCACCCTCACAGGTAGGAAGCACAGCGCCGCACGGGGACAGTGTGCGGCGCTGGTGACTGA
>JAEZAF010000035.1 GCA_023430545.1 Chloroflexota bacterium | reverse complement strand
TAGGCCGGCTGTTGGCGCGGTAGGCACGGGGCGAGATCCCGACCACTTTACTGAACAGGGTGCTGAATGATCCCAGACTTTCAAAGCCAACCTCTGCACAGATCTCCGTAATGCTGAGATCGGAGTTCCGCAGCAGTTCCTTCGCTCTGGCGATCCGCCGTGCCATCAGATACTGATGCGGTGTCTGTTTATAGATATGTCTGAAGGTCCGGATCAGGTAATACGGCGAGAGGGCGACCTCGCGGCTCAGATCGTCAATCGTAAGCGGTGCATCGTAGCGGCGATCCATCAGACGACGGGCGAGACGCACCTGCTTATGCGAGTTGTATGCCACAGCAGTTTCTCCAGCAAAAACCGTTACCACAGGTTGTATCACTACTATAGCATATCGCATCCCGCGTCAGACTACGCAGCGCAAAACGCGGTGATGGGACTGATGAGCCTGATCGTGCTGTCCAGGCTCGGATACGGGTATCACCGGCGGAGGTCTGATTAAGCCATCCGCACGACGACTTTACCGGCATTCGCCCCGTTCTGCAGATACTCCACCGCATCGACTGCGCCAGCCACACCGGTAAACGGCGTCGGGTCAATCGACGGCATCAGGCTGCCATCGCGCAGCAGACCGGCAAGCCGCTGCATATGTTCCGCGACAACCGGCTTCCCGAAGTACAGGTTAAGGTTGAAGCCGTGCAGCGAGGCGTTTTTCGCCAGAATTCTGTAATAGATGCGCGGCTGATTCACGCGGTCCGGTGCTTCATTCCTGTACTCGGAGATAAACCCGATCGTCACCAGCCGCCCAAAACGCGCCAGATGATCGACGCAGGTGTCGAACATCTCACCACCGACGCCGTCGAAGGCGATACTGATGCCGCGTGGGTATTCGGTTTTCAGTACGTCACGCAGATTCTCGCGGCGGTAGTTGACCACGCGATCACAGCCCAGCGACCGCAGGAGATCTGCTTTTTCGTCGCTGCTGCACGTCCCAATCACATGGTTGCCGGCCAGTTTCGCCAGACGGACGGCGAACTGTCCCGTGCCGCCGGCTGCTGCGGTGACCAGCACCGTCTCACCACCCTGTGCCATCGACGCCGTTTCGTTGAGTGCCATCGACGCTGTCAGCCCACCAATCGACAGGCTCATGACTTCCGGAGATGCTTCGGGGATGGCGACGGCGCGGCGGGCCTTGGTCACGTAGTAATCGCGATAGCCACAGCCGATGGCATTCGTCAGCACGGCATCACCGGGGCGAAAGTTCGTTACCTCTGCACCTGCCGCGACGACTTCGCCTACCGCCTCGCTTCCCATATCACAGGGGACCGGTGTCGGCAGCAGATACATCCCGGCGGCCATCATCAGGTCGGCAGCATTCACACCGGCGTAACGGTTGCGGATGATGATCTCATCCGGGGCGGGGGCTTCGGGCAGGTCGGTGCTTAAAATCTCCACAGCTTCGCGAAAATTACGGCTGTGACGTGTAGCGGTCAGTTTTTCATAAGTCGTCATTGGATGGCTTTCAATAGGTTTAACTATTCAGAAAAATCGGTCGGGAACGCTATCTAACCAGTGACAGGGCGACATTGCAAGCGATACGGCGCTGCGCAGGGCGCAGACGACAGGAAAAACGTCTGTTGTCTGCCAATTGCAGCAGCAGCAGCACAAAAAAAATGTGCTGCTAGTAGCAACCTACCGTTGCTGCAAACAATTTTCCCCTCAAAACGGGCAGCGCTGGGGTCTTTGCAGCAGCAATGTGCTGCTACAAACAGCAAATTTGCTGCAATTTACCGCAATTTACTGCTGCTTGTAGCAGCTGCTGCGCCTGCGCTTCCGTGATTTTGCAGGTTCGGGGCAGGTGATGTTAAGGTGCAGGCTTTGATACAGGAATCTCATAGTGTAGCACGAATGTTCGAATTACACGGTTCGAATTTTCAAACGAACTGGACCGAAAAACAGGGCTTTCCATCCTGCCTGAAGTCCTTCAGCGGCTGCACACGGGGCCGGACTCTTCCAATCCAATGCTGCCTGCCGCCTATCCCTCAATATACGTGCGGCGCACACGGTCCAGCAGATCGAGCAGCACTTCCTGCTCGACCGGCGTCTCGTGGATTTTGTACCACAGCGCCGCGATCACCAGCCCCAGCGCATGGTCATGACGCGGGCCGCTGACGACTGACTCGTAATAGACCGCAGCACGCAGCCCCGGTACATCCAGTGGAGATGGCCCCAGTGCGAGGATCACCCCAGCGGCATAGCGTGACCATGCGGGCAGCGGTCGCTGGATGCGTGAGCGAAAATACTTCGCGCTGCGCCAGTCAAAGCGGGCCGTCGCCTCATGATTGACGCTGTAAATCGTATAACCTTCGATTTCCTCGGCGGGACGGGCGGCGATCCACATCTCGCGACCGGGGGCCTGCATCACCCAGGTTGGACTTTGATCGGGGCAGACTTGTTGAAACCCGGTCAGCAGATGAACCGGGGGATCAGATTGCATGGCCGTGGGATTGAAAGAATCGTTCAAGAGTTTTAACCTGTATCCGAACTTGCAGCGCAAACGGTTTGGCGCTGTTCGTCGAATACTATATCATAGGGTCGGGGGTCACAAAAGGACACCAGTGAACCGGTTCACCCGTTCAATCCGCAGGATACCGCCCACCAGCACACCTGCTATTTTCCCTCACCTGTACAGAGAATGCGTTATCAGAAGTTAAGGTTTTTCAGCGTTATGCCCAAGCACCCACCGAAACATATTGTCACCCGCCCTTTACTGTTTGCCCTGCTGCTGACCGGCCTGTGTGCTCTTTTGCTCAGCACAGAGAGCCTGTGGAAGATGAGTGTCACCCATGCACAGGCTGATCCCACCCCTGTATCACAGACCATCAACGCCGATATATGCAGCGCTCCACTCGGCACCGTCTGGCTGAACGCCAGTGACGCGTGTGTCGGCCAGCCCTTCGGATTCGCCTGTAACGGTGGACTTCCGCCCGTGGTGCAGCCGGGTGGCGCGGTCAGTAACTCACTGGTGGAAGTCGGCGCACTGGTCGAGGGAAGCCTGATCGAATCACTGCATACCTCGGCCCTGTCCGGGACGGGGGAACAGGGCGGCATCGCATGGCTGCGCATCGCCCGTGAGGACTCGCCGCTGCGCTTCAGCGGTCTGCTGATTGGGGATGTCCGCCTGACCGACCGCACACCAGATGGGTTTCCCGCTTGGCAGAACTTCGTGGTAGAGACAGTCAACCCACAGGTGACCTGCGCGGTCGCGCCAGACAGCACCTTTATCATCCAGAGCCTGCCGGGGCAGCCATCCCGTGTGGTGATTAACGGTCTGTCGCTGTCGATTGATGGCACACTCGCTATCCAGACCGAAACCGGCATCCCTGATCCAACCTCGGCCCGCACGCACTTTTTCGCGATTTCCGGCACGACCAGCCTGCTGAGCACCGGACAGGCGACACAGATCTTCGCCGGTCAGGAAGTCAGTGTGACGTATGCCGCTGATAATCTGGCGACACCCGTCAGCGCGCCGGGGCTGCCCGTCAGCTTCCGTCCGGAGCAGGTCGAAAACCTGCCGATCCTGCTGTTTGACTTTCCGGTACAG
Organism: Chloroflexota bacterium; assembly: GCA_023430545.1. Classification (GTDB taxonomy): domain Bacteria; phylum Chloroflexota; class Anaerolineae; order Aggregatilineales; family Phototrophicaceae; genus JAEZAF01. Next base: position 4,152 of record JAEZAF010000035.1, on the reverse strand, counting down.
GTCCCACAGTCCGGGATCGCGGTCACAGTCGGCGCGGTCAATCTGCGCACCGGCCCCACCACCGATGCTGGAATCATCCTTCAGTCTGGGGTGGATGAACGCCTGACAATCCTCGGACGCAACCCGCAGGACGATCCCAACGGGGCATGGTATCACGTCGAGATGGCGAACGGTCAAAGCGGCTGGATGTTCGGCGAACTGCTGCGCATCACGGGCGAAGTCGAGCGTGAATATATCGAGACGCCAGCGCCGCTGCAGCGCATGGGAGAACTCGGCACGGTGGCGAAGGTCATCGCGCCGAACGGCGTCACACTGCACAATGCACCGGACCTCTCGTTCGGTTCAGTTGGCTCGGTCCCGTTCGATCAGGAAGTGCGCCTGCTGAATCGCAGCCCGTATAATCCATGGGTCAAGATTGAGGCGAACGGGCAGATCGGATGGGTGGCGCTGATCACCCTTCAGACGCGGGCGATTATCGAGTCACTGCCAGTCGATTATGATGTACCGCCGCCGCCGGAACCCACACGCATTCCGGGGTCGTTTGGGAACGCCTTCCCGAACCCGAACTGCTTCCCGAACTGCGACTGATCAAACCTTGGTGATAATCTATTTTTAATTTACGCCGATTCGCTTTTATAATCGGTTTGGATCACCAAGTGATGTCAGAAGATAACTGCGTACAACGTACTGCGCCTGACCGCGCCGTGTATTGGAGTTTCTGTGCGCCAATGATGCACGACATCGACCGACCGAAACAAAATCAGATCAGGAATTCGCGATGACGAACGACCAGAAGGTCCCTCTGCAGAATACGACTCGACCTGCCGCAGAGCGCACATCCACCAATGCCAACCACAGCGCAGCCAGCAAGGCCGAGATAAGGGAAAGCAGCGCCGCTACCGGCAGAGCCACGCATGCGACTACGCATGATGTGCATGTCCGGCTGGATGACCGCGTGCGTCTGATGTCTGCACTGCTGGCGGCGACCGACTTTCCGGAAAAATCACAGCGGCGCAAACCACACGGCACCCATGCCCACGCCCGTGCCACCCGCAAACTGCTGGCCGACAGCGCACAGCATCCGGCGGTACAGACGACACAGGCGCTGCTCGATCAGAGCACACCGCTGGAAGCACTCTACACACTGGCGCTGAATATCTCGCTGCCGGATGTGCAGCTCACGACCGATGCACCAGCATGGCTGCCGCTTGGGTACGTCGAGAAAGTGCGCGACTTCTATACCACTACCGGTCTGGCCCACTTCTGGCATCAGGAGCGGCATCTGTGGGAAAAAGCGCAGATTGAGGCGCAGCACGTCTTCTATGGCGCAGATTTCCGCCGGTTTCTGCTGCCGTTTCTCGACCGGATCGACGAGCAGTTCGTGTTCATCCCCAACATCTCGTATCCGACCGACCACGAACTCGGTGTCCGCCATAACGGGCAGTTGATCTGCATCGCGCCGCCGCCGATTGCGTGGGGAGATAATCCGCCGTGGCCCTATGACGAAGAGTCGATGCGCATGCACAGCTATCGGGCAGCGCTGGCGCAGTTCGGGCGGCTGGTGCTGACACAGTATCTGCACGCCAGCAGCGCCAACAGCGAAAAGCTGGCCGAAGCCGCACAGATCGAACTGCCGCTGAATGACCAGTTCCGCACCACCTTCCCGACGTGGGAAGAGCAGTTCATCGAACTGTTTGTGACAGCAGTCGTGGCGATGTATCTGGAACAGCACATGAACGATGCCGAGTACAAATCGTTCGTGCTGATGGAACGCAAGATGCGCGGTATCAATATCCTGCCGGGGACGGTCAGCGTGCTGCGGCGCTATTTACAGGAAAAAGGCGGCAGCAAATACTCGAATCTGATGGAGTTTCTGCCGTACTTCCCGAAGCAGCTCCGCGTCGCCAAGCGCATGGTGAATATCTAGCAGAATGAAGCGCGAGATTTAAGGTCTCGCGCTTTTTATTTACGGCATAACTTAAGCAAAAACAAAAACCGGATGAGAGATCCTCAACCGGTTTTTCATTGAAACAGATCGTTTACTGCTTAACTCGCCCGTGCCCCTGCGAAGTCGATGGCCTGAAGCAGCACATCCAGACCGGCCAGCACATCACTGCCGAGATCAAGCTGAAGCGCACGGCGCTTGTGCGTGTTAAGCGCTTCGAAGTCTCCGGCGGCCTGCGCCTGATTGAGAATCCCGAAGCTGTACGGCTCTCCGGGGATGGACGCATCCTCCGCTGCCTGATGCGTAAGCTGGAGGAAGATGCCGTTATTCGGCCCACCCTTATGGAGCTGTCCGGTGCTGTGCAGATAGCGCGGCCCGTAGCCGACCGTCACCGCCAGCCGCGTGACATGGCGCAGACGGCGCTGGATCTCGTTCAGTCTGGCGTCGATCTCTTCGGTCTGTGGCAGGTAGGCCAGCACCGCGAAATAGTCGCCACCCATCGTGCCGAGGAACTGCGCACCGAGCAGTTGGATCAGATCACTGGTGTCAAAGCCGTGCTGCTTGCCGATCTTGTGCAGCGGGTCGAGCGTCACGTTAGTGCTGTAGAGCTTCACGCCATCCAGTGACAGCACCGGCTCTTTGTCCGGCAGGCTTCCCTGCGCGATATAGTGATCCAGCAGGCGCGAGGTATTCTGCTTGCTCTCGGTCACATTCGGCTCATCGAAGGGATTGATCCCCAGCAGATGACCGGCAACAGCGGTCGCCAGTTCCCAGCGCAGGAATTCACCACCGATGGCATATTTATCTTTCAGCAGCAGCGTCACACGGGGATGCCCCGCTTCACGCAGCGCCCGGATGCTCTCATCCAGTTCACTGTTGCCTGCATCGCCTTCCACCTTCAGATAGACAAACAGGCGGTCTGCGCTGTAATCATGCGGCTTGCCGACCGTTGCACCGACCACTGGCACAATTCCCTTGCCTTCCTTGCCGGTGCTTTCAGCGATGAGCTGTTCCACCCAACTACCGAAGCTGGCAAGGCTCTGGCTGGCGAAGATACCAACCTTATCGCGGCCCTGTTCGGCCAGCGTCGCCAGCACCACACCCAGTGATGCCCCCGGATTGATTTCAGCCGGGATTGAGTCACCGCAGGCTTTAGCCATCTCCTGCACACTGGCCCACAGCCGGTCCAGATCGACACCAAACAGCGCCGCCGGGACCAGCCCGAAATAGCTCAGGGCGCTGTAACGTCCGCCGATGTCCGCCGGATTCAGGAAGATGTCACGGAAGCCCTGCTGCTCAGCCCTCGCCGCCAGTTCTGATCCGGGATCGGTGATGGCGATGAACTGCTCACCTTTCTGGCCGGTCTTCTCGTAGAAATACTGGTGGAAGCAGCGCGTCTCGATCGTCGAACCGGATTTGCTGGCGACGATGAACAGCGTATTACTCAGGTCAACGGCGTTTTCGATCTCCAGCACGCGCTCCGGCACGGTGCTGTCCAGCATCAGGAATTTCGGGAAGCCCTCACGCGGGCCGAAGGTCTGATACAGCACTTCCGGCGCGAGGCTGCTGCCACCCATCCCCAGCAGCACCACATGGTTAAAGCCGCTGCCCTGAATATCGGCCTGAAGTTTCTTCAGCCGGTCGAGATCGATGGTCTGTTCGATGTCCAGCCAGCCGAGACGCTGTTCGATCCTGGCAATCGTCGGGCCGTGATCCTTCCAGACACTGCCGTCCTTGGCCCAGATGCGCTCGATAACGTGATTCTTGTCTAAGGTCTTGAAAGCATTACGAACCGAATCATCGTACAGGCCAAGCGCCATTTTCTGAAGGTCGATCACACCCATGCTGAGGATCGTGCGCTTGGCGTCGATCTGCTCGAACAGTGATTCGAACGAGGTCACAAAGGCATCCACACCGTCATCCTGAAGGCGGCGGGTGATGTGGTCGATGTCGATGCCGACTTCAGCCAGCATATCCATCACACTGAAGGCCTCTTCGAGATCCTGTGTCACCGTCAGCGCGGCGGTCCCATGATCCTTGAAGGATTCCAGCGTCTCCGGCGGGACGGTGTTCACGGTGTCCGGACCGATCAGGGTGTCGATGTACATCGTGTCGGGATAGGCTGGATTCTTGGTGCTGGTCGAGGCCCACAGCGGACGCTGGACCATCGCCCCGGCTTCCTTGAGCTTGGCGAAGCGTTCGCCGTA
>JAEZAF010000306.1 GCA_023430545.1 Chloroflexota bacterium | reverse complement strand
AGCATTACAGTGCGCTCAACGCGCTGCCGATGGATGTCCGCGCGACGGCTTTTCAGCGGCGGGTGTGGGAAGCCCTGCGCGACATCCCGGTGGGGGATACCCGCAGCTATGCCGAGATTGCCACTGCTATTGGACAGCCGGAGTCGGTGCGGGCGGTGGCACGGGCCATCTCGACCAATCCGCTGGCAGTGGTTATCCCCTGTCACCGTGTGATTAAAAGCGACGGCCAGATCTCCGGTTACCGCTGGGGCGTGGAGCGCAAGCAGAAGCTGCTCGAACTGGAAGGCGCATTCGAGCCGGTCAGTATTCAGCAGAAGCTGCTGTAAACGCCGGATGGTCATCAGAATGGAGGGCTTTTTTGCATCAAATCTCTTAAGTCACTACGCATGGGGCCGAATTCTTCCGGCCCCTACAGGTATCAGTCATGCTCCTGTGCAGATACGGTAATGCCCTGTCTGCGGTAACTGATTTTCACCCTCTCTGCTCATCTGTTTCCCCGATGTGCGATAATGGCATAAAGCTATCAGCAAGACGCCCATCACACAGCAGATGCACCACACAGGGAGTGAACTCGATGAATTCAGATCAGATTATTCGTATTTTCGGCATTCCGATGGATCTTGGACAGGGACGGCGCGGCGTCGATATGGGGCCGAGCGCCATCCGCTATGCCGGACTGCATACCCAACTGAAGCAGCTTGGCTATCAGGTACAGGATGCAGGCAATATCTTCGTCCGTCAGGCGGAGGAACTGCCGGAGGTGATGACCGCCCAGCCAGATGGCAGCCTCGCGTATTATCTGCCGGAGGTTTCTGACATCTGCCAGACGGTTTACGATCAGGTGGTGAGCTGTCTGCGTCCAGAAGAATACGGCATTTTCCTCGGGGGCGATCACAGCATGAGCATTGGAACGGTCGCGGCGTCGCTGTCGGTACTGGGGCGCGAAAATGTCGGCGTGCTGTGGATTGATGCCCATGCGGACTCCAACACGCCGAAAACCTCACTCTCCGGTAACGTGCATGGGATGAGTGTCGCGGCGCTGCTCGGTGACGGACCGGAGAGTCTGACTGGAATCGGTGGGCCGGGGCCGAAGATGGTCGCGAACCAGATCGCCATGATCGGGCTGCGCAATCTGGACCCGGCGGAGCGTGTCTACATCGCCGATCAGGGCCTGCATGTGTATACCATGCGCGAGGTCGATGAGTACGGTGTCAGTGAGGTGGCGCAGCGGGTGCTGGCCTATTTCGCGCGGTTCGATTACATCCACGTCAGCCTTGACCTCGACTCGTGCGATCCGTCGATTGCACCGGGTGTCGGGACGCCGGTGCGCGGCGGCCTGAATTACCGCGAAGCACACCTGCTGATGGAGATACTGGCCGACAGCGGCAAGGTGCGCACCGTCGATGTCGTTGAGGTCAATCCGATTCTGGATCATCAGAATACCACGGCCAGCATCGCAGTCGAGCTGGTTGCCAGCCTGTTCGGTCAGCGGATTATGTGATGTCGCTAGCGGGGGGATGTCTCCGCATACACCGTATACGTCAGGTCTGCTGTCTCGATCATGGTCTGAATCTCCACATCGATTACACGGCTTTCCTGCGGTTGTAGGGCGGTCAGATCGACCACACGATAACCGACAATCTGGTCACTGCTGTCAAACAGCGAGACGACCACCCGCATATCAGGGATCTCCTGCCCGGTGGGATTGGTGAGGCGGACTTCGATCTGATGCTGATCGCTGCTGCTATCACTGGCAGCGCTGGCGTCCTTCCAGTGGTGTTCCAGCGTCAGCGGGACAGCGGTCACGTCCTGAGAGACTGCATCGGCGCTGCGCAGGTCGAGGATCAGATGCCCCGGCTGAAGTGTGGCCGTCGGCAGCGCTGCGGCTGGCAGGCTGTCTGTCGGCTGCTGATCTGCGGCGGTGGTCTGCGGGGTTTCGATGGTACTGGAGGTGCGGGTATGATTCGGGCGGGTGAGTTTGAGCAGGGCGCGGTAGGGGGCGCTTTCGCCGGGTAAAATCGACGTCTGCTCGACGCCGGCGATGGTCTCCGAGATCGGTGATCCGTCAGGGGCGATCAGGGCGACCCGAATCGAAACACGGGTGACGGCGTCCGAGTGCGGATTATGAATCCGCCCCAGACACAGGTACTCGTCAGCGGGTGTGATGTAACAGTTCGGCGCATCGACATGCAGCGGCTGGGGCGTCTGGGTGGGCTGTGGATAGGGGATCACCAGATGGTCGAAGGCGGTCAGCGGCTGTGCGCTGTCAAGCTGCGGATTTGCTTCTTGCAGCACGTCCGGTTCAATGCCAAAATTCCGGGCGACATCGTCGAGCGTATCACCGGGGCTGACGACGTAGGTGATCGTCTGCGGATCGCGCTGTACGAAAACGCGGGGTGTGGCGGTAATCGGCAGCACAGGCGCGAGCAGCGGCGTTGCTGATGCTATCCATACTGTCAGGGTGATGGGGGCCATATTGGTGGTGGTCAGTACCGTCGGTGGGGTCGATGCACAGGCGATCAGGATCAGGCTGACGCAAAGGCAGATCATGAGTACAGCACAGCGCCAACTCCACCAGTCCACAACAATTATCCCTCAATATCCCACAGAAGCAGGTAATTATCCCACATTATATCTTGTAAATGGATACACTCCTATCTCAATTCACAGAAATTTAGGATGATTTTCTCATGACACAGGACATTCGTTTAGAAGCCCGGATCGGTACCCTGCTCAATCAGCACGGGCAGACCGTATCCACCGCCGAGTCGTGTACAGGGGGGCTGATTGCGCACCGCCTGAGCAATATCCCTGGCAGCTCGGCCTATTTTTACGGCGGGATCGTATCGTATGACAACAGCATCAAGTCGGACGTGCTGCACGTGCCGGAAGACCTGCTGAAGACAGTCGGCGCAGTCAGCGAGCCGGTGGCGCGGTCGATGGCGCTGAATGTCCGCCAGTTGATGCGGACCGATTACGGGCTGAGTGTCACCGGAATCGCGGGACCGGGCGGTGGTACGGATCAGAAACCGGTCGGGCTGACGTATATCGGTCTGGCCCTGCCTGATGGTGAAGTGATCGTGCATCAGTACGTCTGGTCCGGGGATCGCGAGGCGAACAAGACATCCAGTGCGGAAGCGGCCCTCCAGATGCTGTTCAGTCATCTGGAGGGCATGACCTCCACCTGAGTCTTATGGAAACGGCGGACAACGCCTGCCCTGTCCACGCCAGAAAGAAATGTTCAACTTACAGGGATCACGACGTCTGTGCATCTTCCTGCGGTAAGGCTGGCTTTTGGGCAGGATCGTATGTCAATCGGTGGCTGGATTTCATATCGTGCTGGCGTATTTGAAACGGCGTAGGGTTGAAACCTCTCATATTATCGTTTAGAACTGTAGGAGATCTGTACCACTTTACTGGACAGTGCATGTGAATGATGCGTGCTGATCATGACGCCATTCGGGTATCCGTCAGCAGCGCAGGAGAGAAGAGATGTCGAGAGATTATGGGCGTTTAGGCAGCAGCCGTCGTTCTGGCAGCGCCATCTGGCAGTGGATGATTATCGGCGCGGTTCTGGGTTTCGGTTGTGCGGCAGTTGCGTTTCTGGCGCTGCTGGTCACCAACCAGATCCAGATTGATCCGAATGGGTTCAACCGTGTCACCCCAACCGAGCGCGTGGTGGTGCAGGTGGTCACACCGACGCTGGACCCGAATGCACCGACCATCACACCGGTCATCATTACAGCGACATCTGAACCGCTGCCCACCCAGCAGTCCGAAGTGATTGTCCCTTCATCCACGCCGCCCGTGCTGGACGAACCCACCCCGACTGAAGAAGCTGTCGCGTCAACGGATGAAACCACGGTCGAGACCAATCCGACCGCGACCACCGAGACGGGTTCGACGGACTCGACCGGCTCAACGACCGATGGCAGTATCATCGATACCAACGCTGGCAATGGTGGCACGCGCAACCTGACCAGCGGCGGCATCGCACCGGAGCTTGAGGGGATCGGTTCTATCCTGATGCCCGTTCAGGGTGGCTCATTCATTATGGGGACCAATCCGGCGGAAGCAGAGGCAGCATGGCGTGTCTGTGTAGATAACGGCGGGGCATGCGAGGTAGACCATGCAAGTGATTCCTACCCAGCGCATACCGTCAACCTTGATTCGTTCAGAATCGAGCAGACCGAAGTTTCACTGGAACAGTATGTCATCTTCCTGAATTACCTGAAATCCACCGGTGTGGATCACCTTACCGGCTGCGGCGGCCAGCAGTGCATCGAGACCAAGATCGAGAACTCCAATACCAATATCGCCTACGATACCAATCTGTATACGGTTGAACCGACGTTCGTGGGCAATCTGCCGGTGACCTTTGTCAGCTGGTATGGCGCGGATGCCTACTGCAAGGCTCTGGGCCGCCGTTTGCCAACCGAAGCCGAGTGGGAATTCGCTGCACGCGGCCCCGGCGGCAATATCTATCCTTGGGGCAACGAACTGGTGGTTGAGAATGCCAGCACCAGCCGTCTGGTGAATGCTGAGGGCGCGCCGCTGGGTATGCAGCCGGTCGCCGCCATTGCAGTGCAAGGCCCGTTCGGCACCTATAATCAGGCTGGCAACGTCAGCGAATGGGTGGCTGACTGGTATGGGGCCTATCAACAGGCTGAAGCCACCAATCCGACCGGACCCGCCGCAGGCAGTCAGAAAGTGCATCGTGGTGGGAACTGGGCCTATAATCCGTTTTACGCCCGCACCATGCACCGTCTCTCGGCCAATCCCGGTGATGAAAGCCCGACCATCGGCTTCCGCTGCGCTGCTGACGCTGAAGACCCGGCATCTAGCCTCGGGACGACTGGCAGCACCGGGACAACCGGCAGCATCGGTAACGTCACACTGGAAGCACCGGTCGGCACACCTGATCCTGCCAACCTCGGCGTGATTGGCAGCAGCACCGAACCCGTCGGCGGCGCACCGACACTGGAAGCAGGTCCGACACAGGGTTCGCTGCCACCCGGCGGCTGATCCGTCAGCACTGAATGCAGACATAAAAACCCTCACCAGAACATCGGTGAGGGTTTTGTTTTGATGGTGTCCTGACGAACTGCGTCTGACGGGCGTTTTAACTGCTCAGCGCACCGATGGCAAAGGGCTGTGTGGTGGGGGCGTCACTTCCGCCTGCCGGTTCGATGGTAATGGCGACTGCCTCATAGCCAACCATCTCGGCGTGGAAGGTGTGGAAGCCCCCCTGAATACTGGGCGGGAAGACCCCCGCGCTGACCATCGTCTCACCCGTCTGAAGCCACAACTGATAGACCTGATTGTCGTCAATTTCCGGAAGCTGTGCCCCGTAGAACGTCGCCTGCTCGGTTTCGGAATTCCACGCAATCGAGGCGATCTGTGCGGGTTCATCGGCGGCGTGCAGCCCGACATGCTGTACCTTCTCGGACACCAGATTTGCGACAAGCGAATCCTGCTGGCGCTGGAGTTCATCGAGTTCCGTGCGCAGGCTGTTGGAAGTCGAAAGCCAGTAGATGTTGGTCAGCAGCAGCAGGGCCAGACAGGCCGCCGCCAGCATCCAGCCGGTGCGCAGCATCCAGCCCGTGCGCAGCATCCGACCGGTGCGAGCAATCGGCATCGGGCTTACAGGAGTCGGCGTTGTCGGCGTCACGGGCGTGGCGGCGGCGGATGATGTCGTCATTGATGGCCTGGTCGTCGAAGCGGTCACCGCCGCTTCTTCTTCCGCAAGCTGTGTCAGCAGACGGTTACGCAGGCCGGGACGCGGCTGCACCGGTTCGACATTGAGCAGCAGACCTTCCGCCAGCGCCTGAAACTCGTCCAGCTCCGGCAGCAGTTCCGGATGCTGATGCAGAAGCTGCCGGACACGGCGGCCTTCTTCATCGGTCAGTGCGCCTATGGCATAGGCAGGCAGAAGCTCACGCAGTTCATCTGCATGCGAGCCTCTGGGTGGTGTTGGATTCATTGCAGTATCACTCATGGTTCTTCTCATTGAGCCATTTTTCCGGCTCGTTGTCTATCTACTTTACTGTCTGATAACGGCTTCTGGATTGATTTAGCCTTTAATCCCCTTAAGCCCTGAGCCAGGGCTTAACCTTTTAACTTTCTTCCTGCTGCCATAATCGTCGCAGGGTCAGTAACCCCTGTCGGATACGGCTTTTGATGGTCCCCAGCGGCTGACGAAGCTCATCAGCGATTTCCTGATGGGTCATCCCTTTGAAAAAGGCCAGTTCAATCGCCTGAATCTGCTCCGCTGGAAGCTGGGCGATGAGCGATTGCAGGATCTGCTGGTCATACCAGCGGCTCTGATCGACCACACCGGGCCTGCCGACCTGTGACAGCATATCTTCGATGTTCAGTGTCTGTTCAGGCGACTGCCGCTTTTCGCGCTGTAACCGATCAATGGCCGTGTAGCGTGTGATGGTCAGAACCCACGTAATCAGCTTACCCCGCTGCGGGTCCCAGATCTCAGCCTGACGCCAGACCTTCATGAAGGTATCCTGCGTCACTTCTTCTGCCAGCACGGGATTATTCAGCACCCGCATCGCCATACCGTAAACCATCGGGCTTAACAGATCGTACAGATCCGCCAGCGCCGTCTGATCCCGCGAGACGATGCGGTGCATTAACGCAATTTCTTCAGGAGGCGTAGAAAGTGTCATTCGTACCTTAAGTCGACGTTCAGCGATAAGGGCGGATGTCTGTTGATGCCCATCCAGTATGTGCCCTTACCTGCTGAATGTACCACGTCGGCATCAGATGTAGCAACGGGTCAGGTCTGCGCACCGTCCAGATAAGTGATTGCTGAGAGAAATCGCATGACTCATCCAAATCCTGTTTTGCGCCTGAATAGTGCACGACACCTTAAACCGGTTTGTGTCGTGTCTTATTGGTATAACGATGAACGAGGACGGAATTGAAATGAAAAAGCAGTCTGTCATTCTATTGTTGATCGCTCTGTTGATGGCCTTCGGCGTCGGTGGGGCAGCCGCGCAGGATCAGACGATTGTCGATATTGCCGCTGGCAATCCTGATTTCAGCACGCTGGTGACGGCCGTGCAGGCCGCCGGTCTGGTTGATGTGCTGGCCGATCCCAATGCTCAGTGGACGGTGTTCGCCCCGACCAACGCCGCCTTCGAAGCACTGCCGGAAGGTGTGCTGGATATGGTGCTGGCCGATCAGGAACTGCTCACCCGCATCCTGACCTATCACGTCGTGCAGGGCGCGGTGACGTCTGATCAGCTCAGCAGCATGATGGTGCCGTCGATGGAGATGACTGCACTCGGTGCTGATCTGGCAGGCAGCGAACTCGACATTCAGGTCGGTGACGATGGTTCCGTGACCGTCAACGGCGCGAACGTCGTGACCGCTGACATCATCGCCAGCAACGGTGTGATCCACGTGGTCGATGCCGTCCTGCTCCCGCCGGATGTGGCTGCTGCACTCGCTGGTGACGGTGACGCCGCGACGGAAGAAGCCGCTGGCACGATTGTCGATATTGCCGCCGGTAATCCGGACTTCAGCACGCTGGTGACGGCCGTGCAGGCCGCTGGTCTGGTCGATGTGCTGGCCGATCCCAATGCTCAGTGGACCGTGTTTGCCCCGACCAATGCCGCCTTCGAAGCCCTTCCCGAAGGCGTGCTGGATATGGTGCTGGCCGATCAGGAACTGCTCACCCGTATCCTGACCTATCACGTCGTGCAGGGCGCGGTAACGTCCGATCAGCTCAGCAGCATGATGGTGCCGTCGATGGAGATGACTGCACTGGGTGCTGATCTGGCAGGCAGCGAACTCGACATTCAGGTTGGCGACGATGGTTCCGTGACCGTCAACGGCGCGAACGTCGTGACCGCCGACATCATCGCCAGCAATGGTGTGATCCACGTGGTCGATGCCGTCCTGCTCCCGCCGGACGTGGCCGCTGCACTCGCTGGTGACGGTGACGCCGCAACGGAAGAACCCGCTGCCGCGCCGACCGGTGATGCTGCGCTGTTTATCAGCAGCAATCCCGATTCCTTTGAAAACGACTCGGTTGTCACCTATGACTTCGAACTGTCTGGAGCAGGCCGTACTTTCAACGGCTTTGAGGGTATCGCCAGTGTTCAGAGCGTGGATGTCGCCTCTGATGGTACCGCGTATGTCACCGCAGACCTCGATGCCAGCAGCGGTGGGATCATCGTGATCGGTGGCATGGGTGCAGCCGAAAGCATGGCAGTGGGTGCCGCCCCGAATATCATCGGTGGCCCGAATGCCGCCGGACTGATCGCGCCCAAAGGTCTGGACGTGGTCGAAGAACTCGGTGTGGTGATTGTTGCGAACTTCGGTGCCAACAATATCAAGGGCTTCCCGCTCGACGCCACTGGTGACGCGACCCCGACCATTTTCATCGATAACTTCGGTGGTGTCGGCGGCGGTGTGTGGGATGTCCACTACGATGCAGCCTCTGACACACTGTTTGCAGCAGGAACAGCGGGTTCACTCCTGGCCTATGGTAACTTCTCGACTGATTTCGGCAGAAGCGGCCCGACTGCGACGATTGTCCCATCTGATGCTGATGGCAGCCAGATTTCCGTCAACCTGCATGGTGTCGATTATGATGCCGCCAGCGATACCATTGTCCTGACGGATGTGGGCGCAGCCGATAACAACACCGACGGTCAGATCTTCGTGATTGCAGGCGTGACAGGGCTGAATGGTAATGTCCCGGTCACCGCATGGATCGGTGGCGAAGGCAGCCAGTTGGGTAATCCGGTCGATGTGGCGCTGCGTGGTAACAGCATCTATGTTGCCGAGAAGGCCAATGACCTGCTGCTGCGCTATGACAACATCCTCGGTATGACCGGCATGTCGGCAGATCCGGCACCTGTGGCCGTCGAGTTCACCAGGCCGGAATCGGTCTCGGTGTATGACGCCGCAGCCATGACGGACGAGATGGCCGCGACGGAAGAAGCCGCTGGCACGATTGTCGATATTGCCGCGGGCAATCCGGACTTCAGCACGCTGGTGACGGCCGTGCAGGCCGCCGGTCTGGTCGATGTACTGGCCGATCCCAATGCTCAGTGGACCGTGTTCGCTCCGACCAATGCCGCCTTCGAAGCACTGCCGGAAGGTGTGCTGGATATGGTGCTGGCCGATCAGGAACTGCTCACCCGCATCCTGACCTATCACGTGGTGCAGGGCGCGGTAACGTCTGATCAGCTCAGCAGCATGATGGTGCCGTCGATGGAGATGACTGCACTCGGTGCTGATCTGGCAGGCAGCGAACTCGACATTCAGGTCGGCGACGATGGTTCCGTGACCGTCAACGGTGCGAACGTCGTGACCGCCGACATCATCGCCAGCAACGGTGTGATCCACGTGGTCGATGCCGTCCTGCTCCCGCCGGATGTGGCGGCGATGGTTGCAGGTAACTAGGCACGTACAAACAGGCAGATAGCCAACAATACAGCCAGAACACGCAGGCGAATCAAAAACCCTCACCAGATCATCGGTGAGGGTTTTGTTTTAATCGGGTGCGGATCGCGTTAGCGCGGGATGTTCATCGGCATGATGACGTGGACGAAGTCGTCGCGGTTTTCCGGGCGGATCACACCCGGATTCGTGACGCCGCTGCTTTCCAGCACCACGCGTTCCTCGTTGATGACGCGCAGCACGTCGATCAGGTACTTGATGTTGAATGAGATGTCGAGCGCCTCACCCTCGACCGAGGCATCCAGCACGCCTTCGTTGTCACCGCGTTCGGCACTGCGACCGACGATCATCACTTCGCCGGGTTCGCCGGGGCCTTTCGGCGGCTTGACGGTCAGGCGGCCGCTGTAAGCCGAGTCACGGGCGAAGATCTCGGCCCGCTGGCAGGCACGCAGCAGGTCCGACGTGTACATGACGGTCTGCGTGTTGTACTTGCGCGGGATGATCGCGCCGAAATCCGGGAAGCGGCCTTCCAGAAGCTGTGACGAGACCTGCACGTTCTGCATGGTGAAGACCACGATGTCGCGGCCACTGCTCTCCGGCAGGGTGATGATGACTTCGGCGTCATCGTCGCTGATGGCGCGTGCGACTTCGGTCAGCGCCTTGGCCGGGATGACCATCGTCACCGGCTTGGTGTAGGTCTGGTCGATTTCGGTGGTGCGCACCGCCAGCCGATAACCATCAGCAGCGGCCAGTGTCATGACATTGCCATCGAGTTCGGTATAGATGCCGGTCAGGATCGGGCGTGCGTCTTCAGTCGCAGCGGCGAAGACCGTCTGATTGATCATCTCTTTCAGCACCTTACCGGGCACGGCCAGATCACCGCCGCTGCTTTCCGGTACGGGCGGGAATTCGTTGGCGTCGATCCCCTTGATATTGGCCTTGGTCGCGCCGCAGGTCAGATGTACGGTCTGCGTGGCTTTTTCCAGTGTGATGTCCACACGTTCTGGTGACAGGTTATTGACCAGATCAGCGAAGGTCTTGGCGGGCAGGGTGATCGACCCTTCCTGCTCGACTTTCGCGCCGATCCACACCGTCACACCCAGACCAAGCCCCATGTTGATCGAGGCCAGTTTCAGGCGTGCATCCTCGGTCTTGAGCAGGACATTGCCCAGCACAGGCATCGACGGGCGACTTTCAATCGCGCGACTGACCAGACTTAAACCTTTTGCAAGATTTTCTTGTAGAACAGAGATCTGCATTTCGTGATTCCTCGCGCGCGTTCTTGAATATCGTTTCGTTTAACCCAAATTTGACACTTTCCCGCCTTTAGGCGGGAAATTCTTGCTTCAGCGAGCCGTGCCCGCTTTGCGGGTCTTACAGGCTCTCCACAAGCGTTTTGCGTCTCGGTTTGACCCGCCGCGACGTACCGCAACCCTTCTCGGTGGATGTTGACCGCCGTGTTCAGGTCGCGGTCATGCACAGCCCCACAGGAAGTACAAATCCAACTTCGTGCGGAACGTTCCAGTCCAGCGTTTTTGTACCCGCACACCGAACGTTCCCCGCGGTGGTAAACGTATGCAGAACACAACTTGGAGGATGGGAAGTAGCGTCCGATCTGAAGGAAGGTCTTGCCTGCCCATTCAGACTTGTACTTCAACTGACGCACCACTTCGCCCCATCCCGCGTCGCCAGCACTCTTGCCAAGTCCTTTAGCAATCCCTAACACGTTCAAATCCTCGCAGAAGATGGCTTGGTTTTCGTCCACCAACTGGCGAGAGATGCGGTGCAGGGTGTCCATGCGGCGATTGGCGATCCGTTCGTGCAAACCAGCGACACGCTGTTTTTGCTTGAGACGGTTGTTCGAACCGGGCTGCTTTCGGGAAAGTTTGCGCTGTTCGCGCTTCAGCCTGCGTTCCATCGTTCGGTAATGGCGCGGGTTAGCAACTTTCTGACCACGTGAAGTCGTGATCAGGTCAATGCTGCCCAAGTCGATGCCGACGCTGTTTCCTTCCGTGACTGGCATAGGTTCAGGCATTTCAACCTGAACTTCGCAGTTGAGCGCAAGGTACCAGCCGCTTGCCTTGCGGCTGATCGTGGCGCGTTTAATCGTGCCTTCAATTTCACGCGACTTGCGGAAGCGTGTCCACCCGATCTTCGGTAGCCAAACGCCATCCCGGTTCACTTTCACCTTCTGCGGGTAGGTGAACGACTGACGCTTGCCGTGCTTTTTCTTAAACTTTGGGTATCCAGCTTCTTTCTTGAAGAAGCGATCAAATGCGTCGTCCAGGTCCAGCACCGCGTTCTGAAGTACCTGTGAGTGAATGGTCTTCAGCCACGCGGTGGCTTCCTGCTGCTTCAGCAGCGGAAGTTGCTTGATCTGTTCGTTCGTCGTCGGGGACTTCCCGCCCGCCTGAAACGCTTCTTTGCGTTGCGCAAGCATCTGATTGTACACCCATCGAGCCGCGCCGACATACCGCCTGAACTGCTGTTCCTGCTCAGGTGTGGCGTCAAGTTTGAACTTGAAGCCTCTGTGGATCGCGATAGAATTAGTCACGCTCTGACACCTCGTTTATCGGAGCGTTGGTGGGGACGCTCATCCCGCGACTAACACCCCAATTTTAGCCTGCTTCTGCCTAAAGTGCAAAAAAAATGCACCTGCGGGACATGCTTTTATCTCTCACTTAAAAGTGAGGGTTTTCCCGCGCCTGAGAAGCATCTTCTTGTTCAGGCGTGAAGATTGTCACAGAATTCTAACATTATCAGCGTATATGCAACAGGCTGACCCTTTGCTCACGGCGGAAATGCCGATCTGCGGCGGTCAGCCCATTGCTCAGTGTGCAGACTGTGCGTGGCTCAGGAAGTGGGTTCCAGATAGTAGACATCCGGTGCCTGACCTTCCGCGCTCCAGCCGGAGACAGTGCCGTCCAGTGTCTCGACCGGCCACCACAGTAGATTGTTCTCGCAGATACTGCCGCCGGTAATCCGCAGCCTGTTGCCGCTGATCAGCACGCCGATGATGTCACCGTTCGGTGTCGCACGGACACGCAGCGTATGCGGGAAATTGGACTCGGTCGGGAAAGTCACCTGTGCCTCGATACCCGCAGTCAGGCGGGACGGCGGCGCATTCACGCAGACCGCTTCGGTCGGTGAGGGGACCGGGGTTTCCGATGGCGGTGTGGTCGGTGCGGCCTCGGTGCTGGTCGCTGCTGGCACTTCGACGGTCGGGGTCAGGGTTGGAAGGAAAGTGGGGGTGAATGTCGGAAGGGAGGTCTCGGTTGCTGGTATGGTTGTTGGAGTGGGGGTATTCGAGGGCTGCAACGCCACCGATGTTTGCTCCGGAACAGCGGTCTGCGCGTCGAATGCCGTGATGATCTGCTGATCTTCAATCGGTGTCAGCGTGCGCCCATCGAGGAACAGCACCGATGCCGTCTCGAAATCATAGTAAGCCACACGGCTGCCATCCGGGCTGAAGGCGATACTGGATGCTGCCTGCTGCCGTCCTGCCAGCGGATATTCCACCCGAAGAAACTGCGATGCGCCATCGAAAAGGCGCAGGCCCAGTGCATCGGAGATCAGCAGCGATTCGCCGTTAGGCGTATATGCCAGATGCACCCGATGGTCAGCGGGTAGCGCGGCGTTGATGCTCGCGATCAGCTCGCCAGTCTCGGCATCGAGCAGCATCACCGCGCCTTCACCGTCGGCCTGAGAGATGAAGACTGCGAGCTGATTCCCTCTGGGGCTGAATGCCAGACGGTAGGGCACCGAATCCGCCCCATGTGCTGCTCTGAGCGCATCCTCGATGTCGGTGACGAACTGCCACAGGCGCTGGCCGGAAAATGCGGAGAACATCTGGACCGCCTGGTTGGTATGCAGGGTCGCGATCTGGGAACCTTCACTGCTGAACGCGACATCCACCACCGGGCAGGCGACCGACGCCAGACCGGAGATGAGTTCGCTGCTCTGCGGTGAGAACAGGCTGACCGTGCCGTCACGCTCTGGCCGTGCCACCATACGACCGTCATAGCTGAAATCAAGCTGGCGCGGCAGATATTTTGGTATCGGACAGAATGCGGGCATCGCCATTGTGGACTCAAAAAAGCCGGGAAGCGTATTTTCGATCCTGCCGGTCGCAGGGTCCCACAGCAGGACTTCACCGGTATTTTCCAGCGCCGCATAAGAGGCCGCCAGTCGATTACCAGCAAACCGCACTTCCTCGCGTCCCATGTAAAAATCGGGGTCTTCTGGCTGGTCGAGGTGATAAATATAGGTGCCGATCTCGTCGTCTGGGGTATCCCCCCCACCGCGATGAATGACGGCCAGCACTTCGCCATCCGGGGACCACACCAGCCGCACATCGGGCAGGGCGGGCAGGTCATCGGACTGCGCCAGCAAACGAGGCTGGATGGCGGGTGTCAGGAACAGCGTCAGGCACAGGGTCAGGATTGTGGCAGCAGTAAGGCAGACAGCTCTCTTGGACATGAATCGACATTCTTTAAATCTGTACAGAGATCAATGCCCTTATTGTAGCCTGCTTTAAAGGGTTTGCGCATCAACGTTACAAGGTTCAAATATTAGACCTCTTACATGGCCTGATCAGGCGAGATGGGCCGTCAGATGAGTGCTGCTTTAAAAATCAATTCTGTTGGAAACAGGTGGGAACAATTGGCGGGCGATCTTCGTCTGAGTGATGTAGGTGCCAGCAAGAGGCATATACGACTGTACAGTTGCGAGAAGGACACAACAAGGAGAACCTCAATGAAACAGCTTTTTAAACCAACCACGCTGGTCATCGCAGTGCTGATCGCGGCCATTTCGATCTTTGCATTTCCGGCCCTCGCGCAGACCCCTGAAGGAGAAGCAATGCCTGTGACCTCACCTGCGACCAACACCATCACCGTTGCAGGTTTTGGTGAAGCCAGCGGCTCACCGGATATGGCCTCGATTGATGTCGGCGTCGAGACCTTCAGCCCGAATGTGGCCGAAGCCTTTGCCGAAGCCAATACCACCGTCGAAGCCGTGGTGGCCGCACTGGTCGAACTGGGAATCGCCGAGGAAGATATCCGCACCTCGAATCTCAACGTCTATAATGGAAACCGCTTCGATGAAGCCAATGGTCGTGACGAGCGCGGTTACTTCGTCAACAACACCGTTCACATCGTCGTCCGTGATGTTGCGCAGATTGAATCCGTGATCGATACCGCCCTGGGTGCAGGTGCGAATACGCTCTACGGCCTGAACTTCAGCATCAGCGACACCACTGCCCTTCAGAACGAAGCCCGTGAAGATGCGATGAACGATGCCCGCGCCCGTGCAGAACAGTACGCCAGCCTGATCGGTGTGACGCTGGGTGATGTCGTGCAGGTGGCAGAAGGTGCGCCGGTCGGTGGTATCCCATACGCTTATGAAGTGGCCGATATGGGACGCGGTGGTGGCGGTTCCTTTGTCACCCCCGGCCAGTCAGAAGTCTCGATTGGCGTGACCGTGGTCTTCAGCTTCACTCGCTAGAATCAAAAATCGCCCATCGTTGAATCAAAAGAGGGGATGCCCATGCATCTCCTCTTTTTGTTTCGAACGTTAAAGCATGCCCAGCAGCGCATCCGACAGCTTTTCCTGAACACCACGGCTGTTAAAATGCCGCCAGACATCCGGGAAACGGCGTTTCAGATCAGCGTGTTCGATCTCAAGCTCTCTGAGATAGGACTGAAGCGGATGATCCTTCGCTGGCGAGGTCACAGCAGTCTCGGCTTCCTGTGCGCTGTCTGAAGTATCCGCTGCTTCTGCTTCCTGTGTGTCATTACCGTCATCATTGTCGGAGTCATCCGGCACCAGATCGAGATAATTCTCAAGCTGAAGCTGTGCCACGTGGATATCGTTCATGCGACCGAGATGATCCTGAATCACCTTGATCTCGCGGATGAACGTCCTGCCGGAGTCCCCCAGGACATCGCTGAAAAAGTCGGTCGCGTAGCGCAGGCGCTTGAACTCGATCCGCAGTGCGTGCAGCGTGGCATCGTCCGTCGTGTCGATGTCCTCATGAATCACGCCGTCGTAAGCACGCACGGTCGCCAGATGTTCGTGCAGCAGGCCCGGCAGGATATGCCGCACCTGTGACGGCGCGATGTCGTCGGCGTCGATACTCTTCGCCCCCACACCAGCCTGTGTGAGGAACTCGGCATACGACTCGACGAACTGACGGTGCGCCTTGCTGTCCATCAGGGCCAGTAATTTCTTCATGGCCTTGCTGCGCTTTTTATCCAGCTTCGAGAGGATCACATCAAAGACGCTTGTATCCTGATCCTGATAGATGCGCTGCGCCTTCCTGAGATCCAGCATCATCACATCCAGATCGCGCACCGCGCCCAGCGCACCGGCCAGCGCCTTCAGGCTCTGGATAAACGGGCGGACCGGCTTGGTCTTGTAATAGGCTTCCAGCAGACGAAACGCACTGCGCTGGCGTCGGGTGGCAACGCGCATATCGTGGACAAACTCGATGTCCTTATCTTCCCGCACACCGTCTTCCTGCGCACGCATCCTGATAAATTCGCGCAGAAGGATCTGCCGCCCTGCTTCGGCCAGCGTAGCTTCCGGGTTCAGCGGCATCACCGCCTCATCCGGGATGAAGCCTTTTTCCGGCTTCTGTTCCTGCTGGTTATCCTGTGCCTGATCATGCACTTCTTCATGCCCTGTTTCATGGTCGGGATTTGATTCTGTCATGAGTGATCATCTCGATTCGGTAGCATCATTGCCTGTACAGCACCAACAGGCGCAGATTATAAGAGGCGCACGCAGAAATACTAAAATAGCGTAGGATGCCTTTAACATTTAATGACATTTGGCAGATTAATAATTGTGATCCTGATTTGTCAGACACACAGTACAATATAACAAAACCTTTATATCAGGCTGAACACCCGCACTGACATCCCACGCTGTCCCCTGTGTTCAGGCCTGTATTGAAATCGGTACTCAGGCATACGTGTTGCAGCCGATGTGAGCGAGGCAGATCCACAGAATGCGTCCGCCGAAGCGTTATAAACGTAAATAATTACGTGCAGCGCCGGTCCCTGCATTCGGATCAAACGGAGACTCGGTATACTTAATTAAGACCTTATGTCCCTGTATGCGCGGATGTCGCCCGACGATGACTGAGAAAAGCTACACGATTTTATACATCGAGGATGATCCTTCCGGACGCCGTCTGGTGGAACGTGTGCTGCAGCCGCTTGGCTATCAGGTGCTGACAGCGGATCGTGCTTTTGTCGGGCTGGATGCGGCGCGGCGGCATCAGCCGGACCTGATCCTGACGGATATTAACCTGCCGGATCTGAGTGGGCCAGAGGTGGTCGCGCTGTTACGCCGGGAAGAGAAGTTCGCCAGCACGCCGATTGTCGCCCTGACCGCGCAGAGCGTCGGCACACCGGAATGGGAAATGGCCTACGCCGCCGGTGTCACCGGCTTCCTGACAAAGCCGATTGAGATCGAGCATTTTCAGGAGCAGATCGCGCACTATCTGCGCGGCGGGAATGACACCCTCCCAACCCGTCAGCAGGAGACCGTGCAGACCCGCTACACCCAGGCAATGGTCGAAAAGCTGGAAGCCCGCATTCAGGCGCTGGAGCAGGCCAACGCTCGCCTGGTCGATCTGGAACGCATTAAAGAGGCCTTCATCCAGATCACCGCGCACGAACTGCGGACACCGCTCACGCTGGTATTCGGCTACACACGCCTGCTGGAAGAGATGGCATCAGACGCTGGGCCATCATCGGCGGAACTGTCAATGCTGGTCAGCGGACTGGGGGAGTCGGTCGAGCGGATGCAGAACATCATCGACGAAATCGTGATCGTCAGCCGCATCCTGACCAACCGCATCGACCTGAATCCGACGACTGTCGATGCCGCTTCGCTGCTGCTGCACTGTCTTCAGCATTTTTACCGGGCAGTGGAAGAACGCAATCTTCACCTGCATTACGATCTGCGTCACTGGTATGTGACCCTTCAGGCGGATGAGGCCCTGCTGCTGCTGGTGCTCAACAATCTGCTCAGTAACGCCATCAAGTACACACCGGATGGTGGCCGGATTTATCTGAATGCGGTCTCCGATGGGCAGAGCCTGCGCTTCAGCCTGCGTGATACCGGCATCGGCATCGACGCGGGGCAGCAGGAGCGGATCTTCGATCACTTTCAGCCGACATTGGATATTCACCTGCACAGTACCAGCAAGACCGCGTTCCGGGGCGGCGGGCTGGGACTGGGGCTTTCCATCTGTAAAGGGATTATTCAGGCACACGGCGGGCAGATCTGGGTCGAGAGTTCACACTATGATCCCGAAGCGCTGCCCGGCAGCGAGTTCACCGTGGTACTGCCGTTGATGAGTCGTGAAAAGACAAAGAAATGAAAGAACCTCAAACGGTATCTCTGAAGGATGTGGTTTTTACCCTCAGCACGCCGGTGTTTCTGGGTGCTGCCCCGATTCTGGGCAAGATGGCGCTGCTCGAAGGCGTCAATGCCTTCTCGGTCGCGGCCCTGCGGACACTGGTGGCCGTCGCGCTCCTGTGGGTCATCTATCTGCTGTTTTACCGCCGCTACATCTACATCTATCCGGCAGGTCTGATCGGCTGTGTGGTGATCGGTGTGGTCAATGGCATCGGTTCACTGTTTTATTACAGCGGTCTCGATTTCGTGGATGCATCGCTGGCGCAGCTTCTCAACGGCATGTATCTGCTGTTTGCGCTGCTGCTCTCACATCTTGGCGGACAGTACCTCGACCGGCGCACCGTCTTCCGTGTGATGCTGGCGCTGGCCGCACTCGTGATGCTCACCGGTATCGGCAGCAGTCCGGTCAACTGGCTGGGTGTGGCGCTGATGCTCGCCAACGCCCTGATGTTCGCCGGGACGATGATGCTCAGTCAGAACCTGCTGTACGAGATGCCCGCGCAGACTGCCACGCTCTACATCCTGACGACGATGGGCGCACTGGTGACGGTTGTCTGGCTCCTGGTGGGCAAATTCCCGACCGAAGCCGCGCTGGAAGGCGCAGCACTGCCGATTGTCGCGCTCGGCGTGACGACCATGCTCTCTCGGTTGGCGATGTTTACCGGCGTCAAGTTCATCGGCGGCATGCAGACCGCCATCATCGCCGTGATGGAGATCGGCGTGTCGCTGGTGCTGGCCTTTATCGTGTTGGGGGATCGCCTGACCGCTGTGCAGGCGGTGGGTGTGGCGCTGTTTATCTGGTGCCTGCTGCTGATCCGCCCGCATGACTTGCAGAACCGCCTGAAGCCGAGCGCGTTCGTGACAGTCAATACCCATCACCCGCGGCGCACTGGCAGCGGACGGCTGAGCCGGATGATCCACCGGCTGACCGACAAGGTGCGCGGCTGGCTGTCCGCCGCTGCCCTGATCGGCCCCAGTCAGGCGGAGCTTGAAGCACGGGAGGCGCTCGAAACCCTCAAGCTGAATCTCGTCTCCAGCACACGCGGCGAGCCGTCCGGCCCGAAGCAGGCCAAGCAGGGGGAGTAGAGAGTGCGCCCCCCATCCCCGGCCCTTCCCCCACTCGCTGCCGACGGGAAGAACATCCGTCGTTCACTCCGAGGGAAGGGAGAAGAACACCTCACATTACGGAAGGTTCCCCTTCTTTCAGAGTTACGGGCGTAGGGGACGGCCTGTGTGCCGTCCCGGTGTACCAAGTTAAGGGGTTTGCGCCGGAAAAACCCCCCATCCCCGGCATGCTGATGCTGCTTGCCATGCTACGCATGTACGCAGCGGCGCATGCTTTCCCTTCCCCCACTCGGCGATACTGCATCAATGTGCTGCAATTTGCACTCGTGCCTGTATGGATGCAAGGGCGGGACATGGGTGATCACCGGGCCGGATGAATAGATTAATCAGTGTAGCGCGAATGTTCTGGTTGTGCGGTTCGAGTTTTCTAACCAAGTGGACCAAAAAACCCCCATTTCTGCTGGTCATCTGCGGGGAGCGGACGCGCAGAAGCGCATAGGCGTTAAGTTAGGGTGGATGACACGTTGGGTGTGCCGGAAATGGGCCGCAAGAATGCGGCCCCTACGATGCATGGGGCGGACGCGTCCCTGTGATCTGCGCGGGGCGGAGGGGAATCGCACCAGGATGTGAAATTCCCCCAATCGACGCTTGACACCGGTTCGACAGAATGATAGACTAACCCGCGTCCACAACTTTACAAGGCCCCATCGTCTAGAGGTTAGGACGGCACCCTTTCAAGGTGCAGACGCGAGTTCGAGTCTCGCTGGGGTCATAATATATTACATCATAACAAAATCCACAGCATCACCACACCTTCAACTCCAAAAACTCACTTGCCTCTCCATCCAATGAACAACCGACAATCTTCTGTGCATTGAGGTCAAAAACGACAGCACTGAAGATCGATGTTACGCTTTCCTGCTTCTCTTCGCCGCTGAGTTTGTGCCAGCGCTGTGTCAGACCTTCCAATACCTGCGCATACCGGGTCACTTTACTAATAAATTGTCCATCGCTAAGGCGTGCCTGCCATTCAGCGATTTCGCGCTGGTTTCCCTCAATCCGCCGCCGGTATTCGTCCCGATTAATATGACCTTCACCATACAGATCAATGGCGGCGGCGATGCGACGATTACAGAGCGCGATGGCCTCACTTCTCACCGTCTCAAAGTCATTCGATTCGGAATCGGCCTGATTGAGAAGCTGATCCCGTCTGTGCTGCGCCTCTGGCCTGATGGCTAACCGTTCCGCCAGTTGGAGGAACTGCGCCTCATACATATCACAGCGCACGGACTGGATAATGCATCCGCAGTAACTGCCGGGTCTGTGCCGGTAATATTTCCCCAGACGGCCAGCAAGCATGGTGCGAAGTTCAGGGCGGTTCTGCTCTTCGGCCAGTTTTTCGCAGTGGGCACAGTAGATGACCGCCGCGAAGGGATAGAGTCTGTTCTGCTGGTGGTCGCCTTCCGGCCTGCGTTTGCTGATGGCACGTTCGTAGCGGTTGCGGGCGACCCGTGCCAGTAAATCGATGTCCATCAACGACCGTTCAGGGTCCAGTCTGGCGATGATCTCGTCCGGCGGTAGATCAATCGGGTCGCGCTCTCTGGCCCGTTTGCCGCTGACATAACCGCCGTATTCCGGCCAGTTCGCCACTACTCGACGGATCGCATCAACGTCCAGCGGTGAGGGCTGCCCCTGACGGTTACGGTAGGCCCAGCCTTCGTCCTGCAACTGGCGGCAGATGGTCTGGCGGCCTGATCCCTCGGCTGCCAGCAGCAGGATCTGCACCGCACAGTCAAAATACCCGCGCCAGATCGCGCCGTCGGTTGCAGGAGTCTCGCCGATCTCACCGGCCTGCCATGTCCCATCGGGCAGCAGCCACGCGCCCTCGCGGGTCGGTTCCAGATAGCCGGTTTTCTTATTGCGGACTGTGCCAAACGGCGGCAGACCGGCGGTGATGCCTTTGGATTTTCGGTAAGCGATGCTGGCCTTGCGGCGTTCGGAGACATCGACGGTGTACCACTCGTCAAAAGCGGCCCGAAGCTCTGCTAGCTTGCGACCTTCTGCGGTCGAGAGATCAATCTCTCTGTTCGGATCGGCCAGAACCAACTGAACGCGGCAGCGCTGAAGCTGTTCCAGCAGATCACGGATGCGCTCACTGCTGCGGTGCAGGCGCGAGAGATCATTGGTGACGAGTGCGATCACATCCGGGTCGCCGATGCGCT
>JAEZAF010000259.1 GCA_023430545.1 Chloroflexota bacterium | reverse complement strand
CTTAAGTTGTCTCGAACCCCTGTTGGCTCTATAATGCGCTAAAAGGTTGAGCGCGAACCGGCGCGTCATACATCAGTGTGAAATCCCACGACGCCAGCGAAAGGCAGTGCTTATGAGCTTCGATAATGTGTCCGCCCGATTCAAGGCCGCCCGTCAGGATGAGGCCGATTCGACTGAACAGAAGGATTTCGATTATCAGGAGTCCTATCGGCTGCGTGGCAAGATGGTCGGTGTACTGCTGAAGGACGCACGCACCCATGCCGCCCGTACGGTCGAAGACTGCGCCCAACTGCTGCGCGTCGATCCGGCGCTGGTCGAAGCGTGGGAATTTGGCGACGCTGTGCCGAGCCTGCCTCAGCTTGAACTGCTGGCGTATTACCTCGATGTGCCGGTCAGTCACTTCTGGGGGATGGAGACGCTGTCGGGCACGCGGCGCACGCGTCTGGATACGCATCAGGAATTCATCAACCTGCGCCAGCGCATGATCGGGGCACTGCTGCGTCAGGCCCGCGAAGAACTGAACCTCACCGAAGCCAGCCTTGCCGAACAGACGCATCTGCCGGTCGAAAACATCCAGCAGTACGAGCTGGGTGATCTGCCGGTACCGATGCACGAACTCTCTGTACTTTCAAGCGCACTCAACAAGAATGTGTCCTATTTTCTGGAAAGCACCAGCCAGATCGGGGAACTGCTTGCCATCCGCGAGAACTGGAAGCACTTCAACGATCTGCCGGAAGACCTGCGCCAGTTCGCCGCAAATCCGATTAATATCGGCTTCATCGAGATCGCGCTGATGTTCAGTGAGATGCCAATTGACAAGCTCAAGCGCATCGCCACCAGTATGCTGGACATCACCGGATATTAGAGATCTGCTGGAAAATTAATCCACTGTCAATTCTTCATGCATAAAATGAAGAATCGGTTGTACGCTAATAAAAACGCCCTGAATTCATGAGTGAGTGAATGCGTGGTGGCTGTCCCGCTGTAGATGGGCTGGCAGCCGACCGCTCTGACACACAGTTTGCAGGGTGTATAGTGGATAGATCGACCGGCATCCGGTAAACAGGGGAATCAACAGCAGCGAGATGATCACTATGGAAACGACTGATAACGCGAAACTTCTTCAGGAACGGGGTGTCAAACTCTACCAGCAGAAAGAGTACGAAGAAGCCCGCCGCGCATTTGAAATGGCACTCGAACTCTATACCAATGAGGGGCAGACCGACCTCGCTGCCGAAATGAAGACCAACATCGGTCTGGTGCATCGCGCACTGGGGGAGAATCAGCAGGCACTCGATATGATGAGTGAAGCGCTCACGACCTTCCAGGAACTGGGCGATCCGCTGCGGACAGCGCAGGTCCTCGGCAACATGGGCGGCGTCTATCTGGAACTGGGCGACAAGGAACAGGCGTATCTGTGCTATCGCCAGTCTGCCGACGTCTTCGAGGAACTGGGCGAAAAGAAGATGCTCGGTGACACCCTGATCGCGATGGGCAGCCTTCAGGTGAAGGATGGCAAGCTGTGGCAGGGCACCGCGACCTATGAAGCCGGTCTGGAAAATCTGGATAACCTGAGCGCGACGCAGAAGGTGATGAAGAACCTGATCGGCCTGCGCAATCGTCTGACCGGCGGCTCGAAGTAAGCATCATCCAGTCTCTTGTGTAACGATCAAAAGGACGGAAATGCCTGTGTGCATCCCGTCCTTTTTTGCCCCTGATGAATTAAACCGGTTTCGCCAGCACGATCATCCGGTCCGAGGCGTCACTGTGTTCACCGAAGTCCAGATCCCCAAATACCTGCTGAACTTCGAAGCCAGTCAGCTTCAACAGCAGTCTGATCTCTGACAGGAAGTAGTAATACAGCACCAGCGGGGCATACGTCCGCTTGAGCGTACCATCCGCCGTAATCTCGTCGTAAATCCATGTGATACGCATCAACTGCTCGGTGCGGTCCAGCACGCTGACGGACTGCTGCATCACCATATTGCCGGACTGAGGTTCGAGGAAGGTGCGGTCCAGTGTGAGTGCTTCGGTATCCTGAGAGCCGAAGATCGGCCCGGCGTTGGGCAGATCCAGCACCAGCATACCGTCATCGCGGGTCCACTGGCGGAGCTGGCGCAGTACCTTAATCTGCTGTTCCTGATCGAGAAAATGCATGAGGCCGTTATAGGGGACCAGTGTCAGCGCGAAGGTCTGCTTCATGTCGCTGTAGGTGGTAACATCACCGTAGTGGAAATGCACCAGCGGTTTGATCTGCGGCTGCTGGTCCAGTAACTCTTTGGCGCGATCCAGCATGGCCTGCTCGTTATCGATCCCGTGAATCTCATAACCGGCCTGCGCCAGCGGGAACATCACGCGGCCTGTGCCACAGCCGACATCCAGCAGCGGGCCGCCGTATTCATCGGCCAGTTGGAGGTAAAACGGGATATCGTCGTCCATATCGGTGTTTTCGGCATCATAATAATGCGCGATGGTGGAATAAAATCCGGGCATTGCGGCTGTCCTTTGATTTTGAATATCACTTCTGGTGTATCAACAGACTCTAGCGGTCATCCAGCCAGTATTCCAGTTGCATCTTTCCCTGATGATGGGCGATATCTGTCAGTCCTGTGATGGACCGCACGCTGGACGCGGGTTGTCAGTATAATCGGGGGGTGTCAGACGTTCTGTATAACAGTGACACTGCTCACAGGCACTGCTCACGAGACAGCGCGATTGTATCCCTAAAACGCACTTGTGAACTGTCCTGAACCCTTTATAATGAGGTCATCTGCTGCGGTGGAGATACCGTCAGCGGAGGTTCTATCTGAAGTCGATTGAGGTTTGTAGCAGCTTATGGCGATATTAAACGCACACGGCGTCAGCCAGGCGTTTGGCGGTTTCAGCATCTTCCGCGATGTCAATGTCAGCATTGAACGGGAGATGAAAATCGGCATGGTGGGGCCGAACGGGGTCGGCAAGACGACACTGCTGAAAATTCTGGCCGGGATGCTGGAATCCACCACCGGGCGCGTCCAGCTTTCGCGCGGTGTGGAGATCGGCTATCTGCGTCAGGAGGCGATGGAAGCCTTCAATGAGCTGCATCACAGCCTGCTGGAAGAGATGCTGAGCGTATTCGAAGGCGTGCAGGCACAGGAACAGCGCCTGCGCGAACTCGAACATCTGATGGCTGACTCGTCTGCGGATCAGACGCTGGTGATGGACGAGTACAGCCAGCTTCATGAGGACTTCGAGCGCCTCGGCGGATATGATTACGAGGTGCGCATCGAGCAGACGCTGGGCGGCCTCGGCTTCCGTGAAGACCAGTTCGATACGCCGCTGTCGAAACTCAGTGGTGGGCAGAAGACCCGTGCGCTGCTGGCGCGTCTGCTGCTGGAACGCCCTCACCTGCTGATCCTCGACGAGCCGACCAATCACCTCGATGTTGAGGCGATCCAGTGGCTGGAGCAGACACTGGTCAAATGGAAGGGCGCGCTGCTGATCGTCAGCCATGACCGCTACTTCCTCGATCGCGTCGCGACAACCATCTGGGAACTCTCGGCAGAGGGTGTTGAAGCCTATCGCGGCAATTACAGCGCCTATCTGATGCAGCGCGACGAGCGTCAGGAATATCACCTGAAGCTCTACCGTCAGGAGATGGACCGGCTCGAACGTGAGCTGGAGTTCATCAAGCGCAATATCGCCAACAAAGCGCATAATGGTGCAGCGGTCGGGCGGCTGCGCCGACTCAGCCGTGATCTGGCGGCGATTGATCAGCTCGGACTGGTGGCTTATCTGAACACCTCGCAGTGGTCGCAGACGGGTGTGGGCAATGTGCGCCCGTACTCGGTCAATGAGGCGGAACGGGCACTCAAAGCGATCCCGGTGCCGGTGAAAGCCGCGGTGAAACTCAACGCCGCGCTGCGTCCGGTACGCCGCAGCGGTGAATACGTCCTGCGGACACGCGGCCTGCGTGTCGGCTATCCGGAGCGTCCGCTGTTTACGGCGGATGATCTGCGGCTGGAACGTGGTGAAGTCGCGGCCATGATCGGGGGCAACGGCACGGGCAAGACGACGATGCTCAAGACCGTGATGGGAGAACTCCCGCAGCTTGCCGGTAAATACTGGCATGGTCAGCATGTCCAGATCGGCTATTTCTCGCAGTCGCGCAATGATCTGGACGAAAACCGCACGGTGCTTCAGGCGGTGTCGGATGACCGCTTTATCCCTGAAGGCGAGATCCGTCGTCTGCTGGCGCAGTATCTCTTCCGTGGGGATGAGGTCTACAAGCTGGTAGCGGATCTCAGCGGCGGCGAACGGGCACGTCTGGCACTGGCACGGCTGGCACTTCAGGGCGCGAACTTCCTGCTGCTGGACGAGCCAACCAACCATCTGGACATCCCGGCGCAGGAGATCCTTCAGGACGTGCTTCAGCAGTATGAAGGCACGATCCTGCTGGTCTCGCATGATCGCTACCTGATCGACCGGCTGGCGACGCAGATCTGGCATGTCGAAGACGGTCATATGCGCGTCTTCCTCGGCGATTATGAGTCCTACATGGCACAGCGTGAGGTGGAAGCCGCCGAAGGCATCGTCTACACGCCGAAGATCGAGGCGGTCGAAGCAGGGGATGATGACATGCCCGACGCACGGGTCCTTGATACCATGCAGTTGGATGCCCGGATCGCGGCGCTGCGAGCGACGGTGCAGGAACTGGATATGCTGGCCGGACGTGCGCGTGCCGATGCGGATCGCGAGCGGCTGATATTGCAGCGCGACGAGGGACAGGCTAAGCTAGATGCACTCTTAGCCGAACGCGAAACCGTCGGGAACTGATTTGAAACGTATAGTGCATGTAAACGACACTCAGAACCTGCCTGGAAATCGGATTCCGGCGCGGACAGGGCGCCATTGCGAGCAATGCGGCCCTGTCCCTATATGGCGCATAAATGCGCAGTACGTATTTTGTAGGGACAATGCCTGCACTGTCCGACATTTCCATAAATTTCAGAACCGTTTTCTGAATATTCAAACGGCCTCTCAATCCTTGCCGATGGCGGTAAGGATTTTCTTTCTGCTTCTCATGCTGGTTACGGTGGGATGCGGTGCGCTTCCGGGCGGTCCCACGCCTACGCCTGATCCGCTGGCCGGGACCGTCACCCTGACGACTCCGCCGGATGGTGCGGTGATCTACGCCAGTGCGCTCTATGTGGCCGGGACGCTGGCCGATGTGCCATCCAAAACGCTGATGGTCCGCCTGCGGGCAGACGATCAGGTGCTGGCACAGGCCCGGGTGGATGCTGCACAGGGTGAATGGTCGGTTGAGATAGTACATGGCTATAACGGGATGCCGACGCCAGTCACGGTTGAGGTTGTGCCGTTTGATGCGCCGGAAGCCGGGGTGCTGGCATCCTCACAGGTGATGTTCGCGTCACTGGACGACCGGCCCGAAGGCTCATTTGTCATCCTGCTGTCACCGGAAGATGGGCGCGAAATCGGCGGAGATGAAGTGCTGGTCAGCGGTACGGCGTCCGGCATCCCGGGCCGCACCTTCACCGTCAGCCTGACAGACTCAAACAGCCAGACGCTGGACACCAAAATGGTGACGCTGTCTGGCCGCTACGAGATCGACGAATATCCGTGGGAAGTCGCCCTGCAAACGCAGGGGTATGTCGGTAATGCCGTGATTCGAGTCACCGCAGGCGATGACCCAGAAGCGGAGCCGCTGGCCGCCATCAGTGTGGTGATGACCTCGGCGGCTGGCTGATAATGCTGCTTAGACCAGACGCTGGATGGCCGTCATCAGATCGGTGAACTTCGGCCACACGTATTCCGGCGACATCAGCCACTTCTCGCGCACAATCCGCTTGCGATCGATCAGGATCAGCCCGGCCTGACGCTCCATGTTGTAGATCTGATGGACGCTGCCATCGGTATCCGCCAGCATGGGGAAGGGTACCGGCAGCGGACTGCTGGAGTGAAAGCCGAACAGGGTGTGGGGGTGATCGCGGATCAGCAGGCTGACCGGGGTTCCCATCAGCGCGAATTTGTTGACATTACGCTGGAGCCACAGGATGCGCCGCACACTGGTTGGCTGCCAGATATCGCCGATAAAGCCCAGAATCGCCCCATTCTTGCCAATCAGATCACTGAATTTGATGGGCGTGCTGGCATGATTAGGCAGTTGAAACTCCGGGACAACCGAGTTCACAATCGGACCGTATTCGACGAATTGATAAACCATTTTGAAACTGCCTCACAACGACGAACTGACAATATAATGTTAATTTAAAATGAAATCGCAAGGTGTGTCAAGCAGATTCCTTAACTATTATGGACCAAAACTAAAAACGCATTGCCTCATGATGTTTTTTCACACAAAAACCATGTCATGAGGCGGGTGGTGGAGACGGTGGAGGCGGCGGCCCCACCTTGAGATTCGCCAGATCGGTCTCGAAGCTCACCGCCTTGCGCAGACCTTCCGGTGGGATGGTCGGCAGAAGGATGTGAAATGCCGATCCGGGCGGGTTCTGAATATCGTGGTGGCTGCTCTCCGCCCAGATCCTGCCGCCATGAGACTCAATCACGCCCTTGGCAATCGTCAGGCCGAGGCCGGGGCCAGCACCGAGGAACTTGTACGTCCCCGAAGAATGAAGCTGCGGATCATAGGTGCGGTAGAACTTCTTGAAGATCAGCTCAAGGTGAGCGCGATCGATGCCTACGCCATTATCGACAATCGTAATCAGGATATGATCGACTCCGTTGGGCATCTGTGCCGGTTGCAGAGAGGCTGTGATGTCGATGCGTCCGCCGTCCGGCGTGAACTTGATGGCATTGACGATCACATTGCGGAAAGCCTGCACCATGCGCTGAAGGTCGGCCTGAATCTGTGGCAGGCCGCGCACACCGCGCACCATCAGCGACTGTTTGCGCTGTTTGATGGCATCGGTCAGCGGTTCAATCGCCAGCCGCAGTACGGTGTCGATTGAGGTCTGGGTAAAGCGCAGGTCCATCGCTTTCACGTCCAACTGGCTGACATCCAGCATGGCGGCGATCAGTTCTTCCATGCGTTCTGTGGCTTTGCGCAGGTTATTGACCAGCAGTGTGGTCTGTTCCTGTTCCAGCATCCCCTGCTCGTTGACAGCGTCGATGATGTCGGTATAGCCGCGAATCTGGGCCAGCGGTGTGCGCAGTTCGTGGCTGGCAATCGTCACAAAGTCCGTTTTGACTGAGTCCAGACGGGCCAGTTCCTGATTGGCATCTTCCAGCCCGTGATTCAGCGAGCGCATGGTCGCATTGAGGTGCTGTAAATCCGCGACAAGGCGTGCGTTCCGCAGTGCGAGTCCGGTCTGCTGTGCGAGCGTTGTCATCAGGTTGAGATCGTTTTCGGTATAGGCCGTGTCTGTACGCTTCGGCCCGCCCGCCAGCAGACCCATCATGAGCTGGTTCATGACAATCGGCGCGAAGGCACTCATGCGGATTTCTTCGAAGAAACGGCGTGTTTCTTCCGGAAGTGTGTCGAACTGTGGATCATAGAGCAGATCATAATAGGCCACGCCGCGATGCTCACTGGCGAGGATTTCATACAGCCGCGATTTCTGCGGGATGTTGACGGTCTTTCCTTTGGCATCCGGGTTGAAACTGCCCCCCGGAATCACCAGCAGTTCCAGCAGATCGTCCGAGGTACTGTTGACCAGCAGCAGGCCGGAACGCCGGATCTTCATGGCGTCATTCATGGCGGCGGTCGCGGTCAGGGCCAGTTCGTTGATATTGGCAACCTGTGCGATCCGCTGGCTGTATTCACGGGCAACGGCGGCAGTATCCAGCGGCGGGGGATCAATTGTGCGGCGCAGTATCCCCTCGATCACCTGCCGTGCGACCACATAGATCAGCGCGATCAACCCGGCGGCGATGGCAAGTAAGGCGATGGCCTGCTGTGTGCTGACCCGATCGCGATCGAGATCAAAACCCGTCGCCATATACAGCCCACCGAACAGCAGCACGGCGGTCAGCAGGGTCATGAGGACCAGTGAGAAGGTGCGGCTTAATTCCCCGCGCAGATCGAACACGCGGTGATGTGTCAGGGCGTAGACGGTGCCGGTATTCGCCATCGTCAGCGCGAGAATGCCGATAATGGCGAAACGATCTCCACCCGTGCCGAGCAGCACAACGCCGGCGACCAGTACAGCGGTGACCAGCACCCAGTACAGTGCACGGTTTGCGATCTCCGGCATGGGGGCCTGGTACGACAGACGGAAGCTGAAGAAAACGAGCGTCAGGCTGGATGCGGCAAAACCCACCAGTGCGATGATCGTCGGCAGGTCGATGCCACGATTCAGCGAGGCCAGCCAGTCCGGCAGAGTGATGAGCGCTGTCGGGCTGACGATCACCGCGACGATAAACGCCGCTGCCCAGACTCCGCCGAAGATCAGCCAGCGCTGCCGCCACTGATGCAGGCGTTCACCGTCGGCCAGATCTTCCAGCAGCAGCATCCCAAACAGGATGACCAGCGCGATCAGATCGACAATCAGGATCAGCCCCGGTTGGATGAACGGCGTCTGACTGTCCCAGAGGGCGAGTCCCGGAAGCAGATATAAAACCGCCGCAATCACCGAGGTCAGGGTGACACCAGCGAACAGCAGCAGGGTATTTCGCCGGTACAGCGGATTAAGGTCACTGCGTCGTCCCTGCTTACGGCGGGTATAGCCATAGGCCAGAAGAGCGACATGAGCGAGCAGGGATGCAGCGATGACAAGCTGGATAAGCCAGGTCATATTCGATAATCGATCCTGAAATCAGTGCTGCGCGGCGAAAATGAACGCATTGACCTGTCTGCCAATGCGCCACATTGTTTACTTCATAATGTAATACGTGCCTTTTTTAGACCCGACCTTCAGCAGAATACCCTTTTCGACCATATCGGCCAGGTCGAGGCGCAGGGTTTCGGCTGACACACCGACGCACAACTGCCGGTATTCGCGATTGGTAATCGACCCGTGATCGCGGATGTACTGCAAGGCTCGTGCCTGTCGGTAATTGGTATTGCGCACCCAGTCCGGCGGCTGCTGTTTTTCGCGTGCGTTATACAGCGAAACGGCGAAACTGTAAGGACGTGCATCGAAGTACGGCGGTTTGTGCCCCGCCTGCTGCATGACTTCCATCATGCGGTCGATGCCCAGCCCCAGCTCTTCGATATAGCCCCACTGAAACAGCCCGTTCACCAGCCGGGGATTGCGGCTGAAGTGCTCGTCCTTGATGTTATCGACCGTGATGAAACCCGGCAGTCCGCCCGGAGAGATCACCTCTAACCGGTCGGAGTACATGCGGATTTCGATGCGGCGGCCCTTCAGGCGGTAATCACGATGGCAGATAGCGTTGACGATCGCTTCGCGTACTGCAAACTGCGGATACTCGAAGGTCTCTTCACGTTCCAGCCCCTTGACCACTGCGCTGACGGCCATCTCGCTCCAGATCAGATTCCACGAGGCTTCGATCAGGCGGGGCAGCGGACCGGTCAGTTCCTCACGGCGGGTATAGCCGGCGAGTCCGCTTTCGCCGCGTGGAGTCTTGCCGACGAACTTGGCGAACACCACACTGGACTGTGGCAGCCACTGCTGCGGGTATTCGGTAAACAGCAGAATCCCGGCGACGGTCGGTTTCTTCTCATGATCCAGTGCGCCGATTTCGCGCAGCAGATCGTCAATTTTGCCGTTGAAAGGACGCTTGGTCCGTTCAGCACGCTTGGCAAGATATTCCGAGATCATCTTGCTGCTGAAGTCGTCCTTGGTCGCACCGATCATCGTCTCGGATTCGAAATCCCCGGTGTTTTTGGCGCTCGCCAGCCGCAGGATTTCCTGACCGCCGAGCGGACGATTCTTCATCCCGCTGCGAATCAGCACGCGGCCATCGCTCAGGGCATGCAGTTCGATACTGCGTGGGATACGCAGGATATAAGCCTTCTGGTCTTCCAGCGCGATCTCTTCCCAACTGCCGCTGGCGACGGTGGGGCTGCACAACTGATCCGCCTGACGCAGGGCTTTTTCCAGCCCGGCGCTTTCCAGTTTGGTATCGGCGGCGGTGCCATCTTCCTTCGCGCCAATCACCAGTGTGCCGCCTTCCGTATTGGCAAAGGCGACCAGTGTTTCGGCAATCGGCATGGGTTCAGCGGCTTCCAGAAACGCGACACGCGCATTGGGTCCGGCTTTAATAATCTCAATATTCGACATGGATCTACGGCAGCATTTCAGGCCGGTGAAGCAGGCGGTGAAGCCTGCCCCGAGCCAACGTTAGGATAACGTTTAGTGTAGCACATCCGGTGCTGGTTCCCCAATCATTGCCAGTGCCGGACTCAGGGTGATACCGCCCGGCACTGACGGATTCAGGTGAGGTCAGGCATCCGGTGAGGTCTTATCAGATGGCCGGTTTGCAGGTTCATCAGCCGGTGCACCCGGTCGAACCACCAGATAATAAACCCCGAAGATCGTGGCGAGGATAATCGGCGGTAAACAGACCGACACCACCACCCGTGCAAATGCGGAGTCAGTAATAGTCCCCAGGAAAAACCACAACCCAAAAAACAGGGCAATGCCCAGGATGCCGACAAGCCCGCCCGCAATCACCATCCGAACGATTACTTTATTGTCCACAAGGCACCATCCCCTGCCATTTAATCGAAGCTCTGTTGTGTATGCAGTTATAAAGGAGTAGACCTCTATCACGCAAGTGTCCTATATCGAATTCGCTCGTGTGGCTGATATAAGATGCTGCATCTGGCGGTAAGGTTATGTCTGCCTATGAAAGTCATCTGTTCATTATTGAGCTATGAGGAGTAGGGACATGACCTTGAGAGCAACAGATCGTGATCGCGATGGTGATGCGACCATCAGCGTGGCAGCGGCTGTAGACCGTGTACGGTGGGCGTCGGTGCTGGCGGGCGTCTTCACCGTGCTGTCGGCGCTGGTCTTTTTCACTGTTCTGGGGATCGCCTTAGGACTTTCGACGTTTGATGCGGATAATCCCAGCAGTCTGGGGACCGGTGCCGGTATCTATGGGATTATCACCGCTGTGCTGTCGTTCGGGCTTGGCGGTTTTCTTGCCGCTCGCACGGCCAAAGTCGCCGGGACCGGGAATGCCGTCCTCAACGGCGCGATGGTGTGGATCGTGCTGATCCCGCTGATCATGAATGTGCTGACCGCCGGGATCGGTTCACTGCTGGGTACGGTGGCGAATGTGGCCGGATCTGCTGCTGCGACGGCAGCGGAAGTCGCCAGTAACGTGGCCGATGATGCAGCGGAAGTTGCAGACGAAGTCGTGGATGAAGTCGCAAACGATCCTGAACTTCAGGAGACAGCCGAAGCAGCCGCCACTGAAGTCGTGGATCAGGCCGCAACCGCTGTCAGCAGTGTGCAGGAGCAGATCGAGAATATCGATCCTGAAGATGTGGAACGCACGGCGCGTGATCTGAGCGGCGCGGCGTGGGGTGCCCTGCTTGGTCTGGGCCTGACGGCAGCGGCCTCGATCATCGGCGGCATGATGGGACGCCGGACCTATCCGACCGATGTCGCGGTGCTGAACGACTAACGTGATCTAACCTGATCGGTGGAATACAAAAAGCCGGATGATGGGCGTGATGCTCATCATCCGGCTTTTTTTGTTAAACTGGCTTATTCTCCACCCTGAAGAAACGGGTTCAGGATCAGTGTACGATTAACCAGTTGTCCGATGCAGCGCCCCTGACGCAGACCATTTTCAATCGCGGCTCGATAGTGAATCCCCCCGTACAGGCGGGAAATAGCGGCCTCGTTCGCAGCGGCTTCGAAGGAGGTATAGGAACGACGAAGCGGCTCGTGATCATAGATGATATGCGTTTCGTCCTCAAAAGCCACAGCCCCGAACATCCCAGTCAGCACTTCTGAAGCTGTTGCCGAGACGACTGAATGACCGGACGGATATTCCGGGAAGGGTGGTGTCTGGATATAGGGTATCCAGCGCTGGCGTATATTCTTTCGAATATAGGTGACCGGACGCTCCAGCATGATATCGTATTTCAGTGCCCAGCAGGAGATGAAGGAGTCGGCCATGGCTGGGCCAAGCATGGCGTACATCATGGCAGTACGTTGGAGATCGAGGTCCAGTTGATCGACAAGCTGTGTCGCGATAGACCACCAATGCCCCGCAGGTGTACCTGTCTGCCCCGGTGTATCGACCCAGTAACGGGCCGTTTCCCGCTGCTCCTCAGTCTGATTGCGGTCCATCCTCACTACCTCCTGAGCCTGTTTATAGAAGGTTGACTCAGGATCGGTACTGTAGGCCACGTTCGGGTATTCATGGCAGACATAGGCATCCGGCATAATAAATGGCCTCAGATTACCCCAGTAAGGTTCAACCGGTGAAGAGAAGTTATCCGTCAGGGTGTAGAAGCCGCTTCCGTACGTACCTGTCGGAAGCGTATACTCCGTCTTCGACTCTCGCGAATACAGAAATCCGTCCTCGTTAATCCATTTGATCAGTTCTTCGGCGAGGATGTGTCCGTACTCATGGGAGTCCGCGACGACCTGCTCACCAACTTCCTCCGTGCGTGCTGCTGTATGGGTTTCCAGCAGATCACCAAAGGCTTCTGCACTTTCCGGGGAAGGCTGATAAAACAGCTCCGGCAGCACCTCCGCCATCGTCGCATCCATCACCGAGAGCCAGTCATAGATGATATCCTCTTCCCAGTAGGGCAGATCTGGCAGGTGCTCGATCTGACCAGCCAGCGTCCGGTTAAGTGGCATCCCTCCCAACAGCGATTCGTACATCGCGACACCCGCATAACCGTAGATGCGGGCCGCGCTCGGTGCAGAATCCCCTTCTGCCTCGACGCGGCGGTAGAGCAGATCCATCCAGTCAACAGCATGCTGTGGATCTAAATACAATACGGCGATAGATTTGACTTCATCGTCCTGGCCTAAAATGGGTGAAGTCAGACTGAGGGAGACTGCCAGAATCAGAGTGATGGTGAACAGGACAGCCCTTCTGACGCGGCGAAGGCGATTATGGAAAAGCTGGTTGCGAAGGAAGTCTGAATGAAACACTGCGATGTCCTCCTGTGTGTTGCGTTTGCAGATCATTGTATTGTAATTGGAATAACCACCAGCCAGAGATAGCGCTAGTCATCCGTAGTGTAGACGTATGCCAGCCATACGATGTTCCACCAATCAACGGGGTTCGAAGAAAACCCGGTAATCCGGCTTGAGGAATTCCAGTTTCGCATCAGGATCATTAAAGAAGGCGTCCACCAGTTCGACGGTTTCCGGTTCGTCTGGGTGATAGGTCTGCTTCCAGAAGTTGAAACTGTAGACCAGCGGCCTCGCCTGTAAGAACTCTTCCTGCATCAGGCGGCCATATGGCCCAAGCGTGCGCACGTAATCCAGCTTATTACAGGCGTCCATCAGCGCATCGAGATCATAATCCACGCGACGGAAGGTCGCGTGCCAGTCATCACCGCTGCTTTCGATGATCGCGTAACCGGCAGCCGGATTGCCATCCAGCGGCAGGCCGACCGAGCCGGGGTTGATGATATGCCAGCGGTCTACCGTGCGATCCATCTGTAAGTGCGTATGACCGGCGATCACCGTGGTTTCTTCGACATTTGCCAGCAGTTCGCAGACTTCGGCGTCGGTCGTCTGGGTGGGGAAGAGGCCGAGCCAGTGGTTGCGCGGTGAGGCATGGACGACACGGATAAACGGCGCACCCGGATAACACAGCCGCAGTTCGTCCGGCAATCCACCAATCTGGATGCGCTCTGCCCGGGGGATATGACGATTCAACCAGTCCGGAGTCGCAAAATTACGCCAGCTTTCCGGCGCAAACGGTGTCTGGTGATACAGCATGTAAAACTCGTGATTGCCGCGAATGACCGCCCACTGTGAGTCCAGCACATGACGCACGACCTCCGCCGAGAATGGCCCCCAGTTGATCAGATCACCGGCCACCACCACCTGCTCCGGCTCGAACTGCTGCATATCCCGGATGACCGCTTCGAGCGCCGGTAAATTGCCGTGAATATCCGCAAGGACTGCGATCCGCATCCTTTGTTTCCCTTCCGCTGCTGTCTGTAGCGCGAGATGTGTAGACGTAGTCTGGCGCAGTCGATTCTGTTATGATTGGACACAGACTGCATAGGGTTGGGTTCACATATTATGGGCATGATTCGGAGTGAGACCTATCACTGCGGGGGCTATTTAATTGAGGGCTTATGGCGTCACAATAAAATCGAGAAGATGCTGCACGACGGTGCGGACATCATCCTGTTCACCACGCCGCAGGGCCAGCAAATCAGCATCCACCTGATCGAAAGCGGCATCGAACGCTACGAGATCCGCAAGACGCTGGCCGCCAATGCCGAGAAGGGCATCCACACCCTGTTTATGCTGTGGGCGACGATGATGGTCCCGCAGCAGAACAAGCTGTTCGAGATGACCGACTGGATGCAGGCGTTTGTCGCGCTCAATGGCGGCTGCATCTACGCTTATGACATCTATTATGGGGAAGTGTATCTGTTTCCGGTGTACTTCCGCGATCTCGGCGATCCGACGATCTTCCGCGCTGAGTACGGTCTGACGCTCGACATCGGCCAGCTCACCACGCGCACGGTCGAGACGCATCTCCCCGGCTTTGAGGATACGTGGATGGTCGCGGATTTTCTCGGTACCGCCGAAAGCGCTGAGCAGTATCGCGAGAATGTTGAGCCACCACCACCGATTGTCGAAATTGAAGTCACCGAAATCGAGATTCTATACACCACGCTCGGCGTCAAACCCGGTGACGACCGCGAGACGATCAAGCAGGCGTATCGTGCGCTGGCGCGTCGCTATCACCCGGACACCAATCCCGATGAGGATGCCAACGAACAGATGCGCAAGCTCAATGAAGCCTATGACCGCCTGATCGAACTGCTGGATGCCGAAGGAGCGTAAATCATGGAAGCGTTAGGGATTTCTCCGCAATTTTCACCGTTTGGGCAGGCGATGCAGATCGGGCTGCTGCTGTTCTCTATCATGGTGCCAATGACTGTTGTGGGTGTCATCGCTGCCCGCTGGATCTACGCCAGAACCGATCCGCCAGTGAGGGAAAAGCGCAAAAACACCAGCGAATAAGCCTGATAGGGTTCGTGCCAGCAGTATAATTCGGTCAGTGCAGTTCGTCTGCGTTGTCTTTTTGAACACCAACCGCTCCCAACGGAGAAATCAATATGCTTGAACTAGTTGGTTTTCGAGGCCAGCTTAATATCGAAGTGCGGCACGTGCAATTAAAACCGGTGGGGGATTATGGCATGATGCGATGGCATGTAGCCGTTCAGGCTTACGAGCTGACCGGAGAGCACGATGAAATCTATATCTGGCCTACTAATTATGAGCGTTTCTTGCAGGAAATAACGCGCCTTGAACAGTATCGTCAAGGCACAGCCTTATTGACAAGTACCGGACAAGTACAGTTGCAATTGAAATTCCGGAGCGTGGATAAGCTGGGGCATACTATTGTTGAAGGGCAACTCGGCGACTATAGCTACGTCGGAGATGGATTCTTTCTTCAGAATATCAATTTCGCCTTCGAATTTGATCCAACATTGCTGCCTGGTTTAGTGCGTCAGTTCACGGCATTCAAAACTTGGTAGCGACAAGCTAATCTGTATAGTTTTTTAAAATCACTGTAATTCGTTTGTATAACCTGTTTCGAGTCGATCTGCCAGATCATCACGGCTAACGCTGCGCAGATACTCGATATAGCGCGGAAGCTGACCACGTGCGTGATGCGGTCCACCTTCACGCAGCACCGTCATCATCGGATCGACATTCGTCCGGCTGCGACGCATCATCTCGCTGTACCACTCGCTGAAATACGCCCGCGCCTGCTGCACCAGCGCCGGTTGATCGCCTGCCAGATTGTGTTCTTCGCGTGGATCATCGGTCAGATCGAACAGCATCAGCCGGTCGTACAGCTTGTAGCCGTCGTGATAGGTCTCGATCCAAAGATAGTCACGCTCACGCTCAGGTATCTGCTCACGGAAGCGGATGCTGCGCTGGCAGGTGAGCGCGGCCTGACTGAGCGCGAGATACTCGCGTCCGGCGGATTCTCCGGCGCGGAAGCTGTCCGCAAACGACTGCGCATCCCAGATGGATGGTGTTTTCCCGCCAAGCAGTTCGACCATCGTCGCCATCCAGTCGAACTGATAATGCAGCGCGGTCTCCACCCACGTGGAATCTGAATCCGTCAGCCCCGGCCATTTCACAATCAACGGCACGCGGCAGGTGATATGATCCGCCGTCTGGTGATCCGCCCAGACACCGAGTTCGCCGAGGTTTTCGGCGTGATCCGCGCTGATCATAATGATTGTCTCGCCGTCGATGTTCAGTTCCGCCAGCAGATCGAGCATCTGGCCGATGTGGTCATCGGCATAGCGCACGCCGACATCGTAGCCGTCGATGAACTGGCACAGGTCTGCCATCGAGTTCAGTCGCTGCGGCACACGGGGGAAAGTCCGGTGATCGCTTTCACCGCCCCATCCGTTGAGGTTGGGCGCGGCACGCATCCCGGTCTGATCCTGTGCGCGTTTCAGCAGATCTTCGGTATACCAGTCGGAGATTGGCTCACCCTGAAACGGATTGCCGTAGGCTTCTGGTGTGCGGTATGGGGTGTGCGGGTCCCACAGATTGACATGCAGGAACCAGTTGTCGCGCTGACCGTTGCGGCGCAACCAGTCCAGCGCGACCGGTGTGATCTCATCCGCACGCTCGACACCGATGCGGCCCGTGTTATGGATCTCGTTATATCCCGCGTACCAGTGCCACGCGCCGTGACGCTCTCCAAACGGGCTGACGGTCGCCGTGTGATAGCCTAACTGACGCAGCGCGGCCATCCAGCTCGTCTTTCCGAACAGGTCATGGAAATCGCGGTCTGGCCCTTCGATAAAGGGCTGTGCCGCCGCGCCACCATGATTGATCACGCCGGTCTGAAAGCCAAAGCGCCCACTCCACAGCGCGGTGCGGGATGGCAGGCAGGGTGCATCGGAGACATAGCAGTTTTCGAAGCGTACCCCCTGCGCGGCTACACGGTCGATATTCGGGCTGGTGTCCCGCAGATAGCCGTAACAGCCCAGATGATCGGGGCGCAGGCTGTCGATGTCGATGTACAGAATACGCATGATGCTCACCTGACCTGGGTGCAGTTGGATAGGATTTAGACTTAATCCTTGATCGGTGCGAGACTGCCGAAGCTCACCAGAAAGCGCTTGATGCCGTACTGCTTGTCCTCAAAGGCGACGGCGGCTTCTTCGTTTTCGCCCGATCCGCGTGACTCGATCACCAATCCGGCCCCGAACTTGTCATGATAAACGCGCTGGCCCACCGGGAACTGTTTCTTCTCCTGCCGTGGGAACGGTACAATCTTGGAGCGCAGGGCGCTGTTTGAATTACTCGCGCTGTCCTCACGTGATACTGGCTTAAAGCTGGATGGGTCCGGGCGATCCCACGTGGTGCTGCTCCATGAGGTCTCCTGCCGTGCGCGGATCTGTGCGCCTTCGCTGCTGACACGCGGCGACATCCCCTGCGTCAGCGCGGTTGGGATTTCCGCCAGAAAGCGTGAGGGGGCATTGGCGCTGTTCGATCCGTAGGTGGTGCGGCGGAAGGCATACGTCAGGTACAGGTAATCCTCAGCGCGAGTCATGCCAACGTAGAACAGGCGGCGTTCTTCGGCCAGCTCTTCAGGATTACCGCTGTCCAGTGAGCGCATATGCGGGATCAGGCCGTCTTCCACACCGGTGACAAACACCACCGGGAATTCCAGACCCTTCGCCGCGTGCAGTGTCATCAGGGTGACGGCGTCGGCGTCTTCACGCAGTTCATCGACATCGGCCACCAGCGACTGTTCTGCGAGGAATTCGCTTAAGGTCTGACTCTGTTCCTGCGCACGCGCCAGCAGCCCCCGGAACTCCTTGAGGTTCTCGGCGCGTTCCACCGCCTGATCATCAGTGTCGCTGATCTCGTGCAGATAGAAGCGGTAGCCGGTATCGCTGATGATGCGGTCAAAGACATCCAGCAGCTGACCGGTCGCCGCAACTTCACGCCAGCCCTTGAGCTGTTCGCCGAATTCTGCAAACAGTTTGACGCTGCGCCCGCTGATCGGCGTCTTTTCACCCGCCGCGATGCGTTCCAGTGCGTCGTCGTAATTGCGGCATTCAGTCCCCGCCCACGCCTGAAACTGCTGCAGTGATGTCTGGCCGATGCCGCGCTTCGGGACGTTGATGATGCGATTGAAGCTCACCTTGTCATTCGGGTTATTGACAATCCGCAGGTAGGCCAGCACATCACGGATTTCGCGGCGCTTGTAGAAGCCCACGCCGCCGACCAGCTTGTACGGAATGCCTTCCTTAATGCAGATCTCTTCCAGTGCGCGGGACTGTGCGTTGGTGCGGTACATCACGGCGAAGTTGCTGTAGGTGTATTTGCGTCTGCGGATGTGATGCTCGATCTGTTCGACGATGTAACGCGCTTCGTCCTGCTCGTTGTAGGCTTCGAAGATCATCAGGGGATCGCCGTCGCCGCGATCACTGAACAGATGCTTCTGCGTGCGGTTCGGGTTACGATCGATCACGCTGCGTGCCGCCGTCAGGATATTCTGCTTCGAACGGTAATTCTGTTCCAGCAGGATGACCTTCGCGGTCGGGTAATCCTTTTTGAACTGCAAAACATTACGGTAATCCGCACCACGGAAGGCGTAAATCCCCTGATCTTCGTCCCCAACGACGAACACATTACCCGGTGCGTCACCGGCGTTCTTCGCGAAATACTGCACGAGCCGGTACTGGGCGGTGTTGGTGTCCTGAAATTCATCGACCAGCACGTAATCGAGCAGATCCTGATATTTGGTGCGGACGCCATCGTTATCGCGCATCAGCACCACCATCTGCATCAGCAGATCGTCGAAGTCGAGCGCGTTGTTATCGAGCAGGATCGCCTGATAGCGTGGATACACCCGTGCGACGATCTCGCCGAAGTAATCAAGCGCACGGAACTCTCTCGGTTCGATCAGCTCATTTTTAGCGGTGGAGATCGCCCCCAGTACGCGGCGCGGGTTGAACTTCTTGGTATCGACATTGAGTTCGTTCAGTGCCTGTGTGACGGCTGTCACCTGATCGTCGGTATCGAAGATCACGTAATCTGCACCATAGGGCGTGTGTTCATGCTCACGGCGCAGCAGACGCGCACAGATCGCGTGAAATGTCCCAATCTGTAAACCAGTCGCACTGCCCTGCAAACGTTCCACGCGTGCACGCATTTCTCCGGCGGCCTTGTTGGTGAAGGTCACCGCCATGATATGGCTGGGGCGGATGTTCATTTCATTGATCAGATAGGCGATGCGGTGAGTGAGCACGCGGGTTTTGCCGCTGCCCGGGCCGGCCAGCACCAGGACTGGCCCCATCGGGGCGGTGACCGCCGCGATCTGTTGTTCGTTCAGTCCGTCGAGTAAC
Organism: Chloroflexota bacterium; assembly: GCA_023430545.1. Lineage (GTDB taxonomy): Bacteria > Chloroflexota > Anaerolineae > Aggregatilineales > Phototrophicaceae > JAEZAF01. Next base: position 2,142 of record JAEZAF010000259.1, on the reverse strand, counting down.
ACGCTCAAAATCCTATTCAAAATCTATGGACGACAGTGATGTCGATTATACACAGAAGTCGAACAGGCGCTCTAGTTTTGGTTTATGAGGATGTTGTGGCGAGGAATAAATCAGGCCGCTGGAGTTTATATACCAGCGGCCCGGGCTGATTGCGGTGGTTATTTCACAACACGGTAGCGAACGTGGGTCGCAGCCGGGGTGGGGATCACGCGGATACGCTCCAGTCTGATCTGTTCATCTCCGAGGTGGGCGAATAACGGGCGTCCAGCGCCGAGGATAACATTGGCGATATGGAGTTCCAGTTCATCGACCAGACCGGCCTTCAGGTACTGCTGGCTGATGTCGGCCCCCATCAGGGCGATATCACGGTCCCCGGCATTGGCCTGCGCCCGCTGAAGCGCATTTTCAAGGCCATCGACGAACACGAAAGTCGTCATGCCACGGGTTATCGGCTCGTGTGGACGATGCGTCAGCACGAAGATCTCACCGGGGCCGAAGGGTGGATTGTCGCCCCACGCGCCTTCAGCGATATCAAATGTGCGCCGCCCGACGATGCCTGATCCCAGTTTCTGCATCGGTTCTTCAAACAGCAGCAGGTTATCCTGTTCGGTGGGATTGAACGCCCACTCGTGCAGAACATGCCCACCATCACCGAGGCCGTTGCCCGGGCCGTCATTCGGGCCTGTGACAAAACCATCCAGCGACATCGTGATATCAATCAGAACGTTTCCCATGGTGGATCTCCGTGGTGCAGCCATCAGGCTGGTGGTCAATGGCTTTAATATACCATATTGGTTATATAACTGTCAAGGTATATAACAAGTACTATACGGTAGCCCCGATTGCGACCTTCTCACCAATAGCCATGAAACGGTGATATTGACTGGATGCATGTTAAGCCGAACCGAAATTTCAGTAGCGCTTTGAATGCTAAAACTTTTAGGACGCCTTTCACTGTAAAATTATGGAATCAGGAACGTCATAACGTACTGGAATACATGCATGCTGAAAAATTCTCTACCCAAATGCCATGAACCAATTGAAGTGAGTTATAGGGAGATCGGCACTACGTGGGACCAATGGGTCCAGTGTTCAAATGGACACATCAATTGTCGTTTCAGAGGTACTTTGTAGTACATCTCTATGACAAACAAACTTTTATTAGATGTGGTCCATAAGATTTATGGTGATCAGACAGATCAGTATCATCTGCTCACGCCTGACTCCACGGCTAACGAACTGCGTAACGCAGAGGTGGAATTAGGAACCCCATTATTCTTGACGATCACAACCCTGCTCAGTGTATGGACAGAACAGGGCAGTGAAGCCATCCTGACCACGTTGCCTCACCTGTTGAATCCCACGGCGACCGATGCCGAATTAGAGCCAACAGGTAAGAGTATGCGTGAGCTTTTCCCAACGTTTTGCACCATGCTGGATAATACTGAGGAATTTGGTGTCGTCTTCAACTCAGTCGATTATCGAAAAGCTAACATTTTGTTGATCGGTGTTGGAGAGCAGCTTATTACAGGTAGGCCTCATTCAAAATACTGGGCAAGTTACTTACCAAATAAACTGACTGAACTTCAAGATTGGGAAGGCTACTTAGGTTTTCGACTAAGTCCGCAGATGAGACAGCTCCTGCTTCGAATCCATGGCTCTACTGAGTCCGCACTACCTTACCTTCTTAAGTTAGGATGGTGGGAGAAAGGATTACTTTCTGATTTGTATCAGGATTTTTGGCATGAAATGGACAGTCAGGAGCCTTTCGAACGGCTGGAAAGATTCATCACGATTTTCTTTGGTGGAAGTGGAGACGATCAAGGCTTCTTTTATGATCAGGTATCTCCAAATGGGGAATATACGATTTATGAGTGGGATCATGAACAGGTAAAGTTCACACCCACTGCGCCTGATTTTGCCAGTTGGTTGGAACGTATTCTGATGCAGGGTTATTAAACTAGCTGAGAATCGCTGTAGGGACGTGCTTCAGCGCATACACATTAAGTTAAGCGCGAAAGTCTATATTCTTTAACCGGCACGGTAGACCCCCACCTAAATCCTTCCCCGTTGACGGGTGAGGACTTTACTTCTTCCGCGACCTGTTTTTCTCCCTTTCCCTCGGAGCGAACGACGGATGCT
>JAEZAF010000236.1 GCA_023430545.1 Chloroflexota bacterium | reverse complement strand
GGCAATCGCATGAACGGCGACCGGCTGAGCCAGCTTGTCTCGTTTGAGAGCCTCAAGCTGGCGTCGGGGATTGTGCTGCTTTCACCGTATCTGCCGCTGTTGTTTATGGGGGAAGAATTCGCCAGCCCCACGCCGTTCCTGTTCTTCTCCAGCTTTGAAGACCCTGAACTGGCGGCAGCGGTCAGCAAGGGCCGCGCCGAAGAATTCGACGGGCATGACTGGAGTGAGGATGTCCCTGATCCGCAGGACGAGGAGACCTTCCAGCGTTCGCGACTGGATCATTCGCTGCGCGGTCAGGGGCGGCACGCGCTGATGCTGGACTTCTACACCGAGCTGATCCGTCTGCGTAAAACCCTGCCTGCCCTGAGTCATCTGAACAAGGACCGGCTGGAAGTGATCGGTTATGAGCGCGAGCAGGTGATTTTTATGCATCGCTGGCATGAAGATCATCTCGAAACCAGTGATGTGATCGCCGTGTACAATTTCTCCGACCATCCAGTGACACTGAGCCTCCCTGTCCCCGCCGGGAACTGGAAATGTATGCTGCACTCGGCGGACAGGCGCTGGCAGCATGAAACTGACTCGCAGATCACACCAGAAATCCCGGACTGGGATGCCGACTCGCCTGCGGAGTTAAGCTTGCCGGCGACCGCTTTTATTTTGCTGGTGAAGCACGAACATCAGGACATTGACCTGAAAATCGAGGAACAGCCTTGAGTATGACCAACAGCGTGACAAACTTCTCACCCGATCTCAGTGCCGCACTGGACGCTGTGACGATCCCGGCCCGTATCCCACGCGCCACGTATCGCGTGCAGTTCAATGCTGATTTCACCTTCCGTGATGCACAGGCAATTGTGCCCTATCTGCGCCGACTGGGTGTCAGCCATCTGTATGCTTCGCCGATCTTTCAGGCACGGCCCGGCAGCACGCATGGCTATGACATCTGCGATTACAGTCGGCTGAACGAAGTGCTGGGCACGGATGAGGACTTCGACGCGCTGGTCTCGACGCTGAATGCGCACGATATGGGGCTGATTGTGGACATCGTGCCGAATCATATGGGCATCGGCACGGACTGCAATCAGTGGTGGGTGGATGTGCTGGAAAACGGGCCGAGTTCACGCTATGCCGGTTACTTTGACATCACCTGGTCGCCGGTCAAACATGAACTGGAAGACAAGGTACTGCTGCCAGTGCTGGAAGATCAGTACGGGGCGGAACTGGAAAGCGGTAAGTTCCAGCTTGGCTATGAGGACGGCCAGTTCTTCGTGCAGTACAACACGATCTGGCTGCCGCTGATGCCAGATACCTATGTGCCGATTTTGCAGGAAGTCGTCGCTCATCTGGGCGATCTCTCCGAGAATGAGGAGCTTCAGGAACTTCAGAGCATCGTCACGGCGCTTCAGCATCTGCCATCGTATCAGGAACGAGACCCTGAACAGCGCGAACTGCGCCACCGCGAGAAGGAAATCATCAAGCGGCGCATTCGCCTGCTGGCGGAATCCAGCGAAGTCATCCGCGTCGGCATTCAGCATGTCCTCACTGCGCTGAACGGCACCGCTGGAGAGCCGGAGAGCTTTGACCGGCTGGAAGCGATCCTCACTGCACAGCCATACCGGATTGCGTTCTGGCGGGTGGCGTCGGACGAGATCAACTACCGGCGTTTTTTCGACATCAACGAGATGGCGGCGATTCGCGTCGAGCAGCCTGAAGTCTTCGAGGCCGTGCACAGCCGTGTGCGGCAGATGATTGAAGCCGGACAGCTTGACGGCCTGCGCATCGATCACCCGGACGGCCTGTGGGACCCGTCGGCCTATTTCATCGGCCTACAGCGGCTGTATCTGAAGGCGCGGCTGAAGGATACTCTGCCTGAAGATCAGGTTGGTGAAGCCCTCGATGCGCTTGTCCAGCAGTGGCTGGACACTCAGCAGGCGCAGCCGTCGAATGAACGCGTGCTGCCGTTTTATGTGCTGGTCGAGAAGATCCTCTCTGAGACGGAGCCGCTGCCAACCGACTGGTGGGTGCATGGGACGACCGGCTATGACTTTCTGAATCAGGTCAATGGGCTGTTCGTGAAGTCCGCCAGTGAGAAGCGGCTGGACGAGATCTATCAGCGCTTTATCCAGCCCGATCGCCCCTTTGCTGATCTGATCTACAACGCCAAGATTCTGATCATGGAGAAGTCGCTCTCAAGCGAAATCCGTTCCCTCAGCCATGAACTTGAACGCATTACCGAGATGAGCCGCCGCTACCGTGATTTCACGCTGGCCGGTCTGACGCAGGCGATCCGTGAGATCATCGCGTCGATGTCGATTTACCGCACCTATATCACCGATGCCGAAAGCGTCTCCGACCGGGACCGGCGTTATATCCTCGAAGCCGTGGTCAATGCGCGCCTGCGCAATCCGAGTATCTCCCGGCTGCTGTTCAGTTTTATCCGTGACACGCTGCTGCTGCACAATCTGGACCAGTTCAGCCCGGAGAACCGACAGCGTATTATCAACTTCGTGATGAAGTTCCAGCAGCTCACCGGCCCGGTGATGGCGAAGAGCGTGGAAGACACGGTCTTTTATATGTACAACCGGTTGATCTCGCTTAACGAAGTCGGCGGACATCCGGAGCAGTTGGGGATCAGTATCGAGTCCTTCCACGCGCAGAATCGGACCCGCAGCCAGACGTGGCCGCATTCAATGCTGGCCTCGTCTACCCACGATACCAAGCGCAGCGAAGATGTGCGTGCGCGCATCAATGTGCTCTCCGAGATGCCGGATGAGTGGGAAGCGGCAGTCCAGCGATGGGCGAAGATGAACGCCGACAAGAAGACGACGATCGCCGGACAGGTGATGCCTGATGCCAATGACGAGTACCTGTACTATCAGACGCTGGTCGGCATCTGGGAGTCGCGCACAGCGGAACCCACGGATGATCTGCGTGATCGTCTGACCGCCTACATGACCAAAGCCGCGAACGAAGCCAAGGTGCATACAAGCTGGCTGGATCAGGATGAGGAATACATCGCCGCGCTGGGACAGTTCATCCACCAGACGCTGGATGACACCGACTTCCTGAACGATTTCATCCAGTTACAGCAGCGTGTGGCCTTCTATGGGCAGATTAACGCGCTGTCGCAGACCCTGCTCAAGCTGACATCACCGGGTGTGCCGGACATCTATCAGGGGACTGAGGGCTGGCATCTGGCACTGGTGGACCCGGACAACCGCCGCGCCGTCGATTTCAGCCGCTACGGTCAGATGCTGGATGAAATCGGTGATGGCACTCATGCGGTCACTCAGATGCTGGAAGGCGCTGACGATGGCCGTATCAAGCTGTACACCCATGCTGCCGTGCTGAACCTGCGGCGACAGCATCCGGCGCTGTTAGAGCATGGGAGTTACGAGCCGCTGTATGTGGAAGGTCCACTTGCGGAGCATGTCTGTGCGTTTGCGCGGCGGCACGAGGATATCATCATGATTGTGGCGGTGCCGCGTCTGGTGATGAGCCTGACACAGCGCGAAATCCAACTGCCGGTGGGGGACGGTATCTGGCAGGAGACGATGCTCAGCCTGTCGGCGATGGGAACCGGACAGGATTATCGTAATCTCTTTACGGATGCGACGCTTCAGCCAATGGACGGTCGGTTGCCCCTGGCGGATGTCTTCCGTGATTTTCCGATTGCGGTGCTGGTGGCTGGTGGTCGGTGAGTGATCAGGCGTGCGATGGCGGGAAGAGTCCAGCCCCGTTGATAGCAGGTTAAGGGCATTACAGACAACAGGCGTTTTTATATCGCTTGCGGATTGCAGCGGCAGCAGCACAAAAAATAATGTGCTGCAATTGGATTCTTCCCTCAAAGTTGATAATTTGCTGCTGCAAATTGCTGCAAGCGGGCGGTAAGAATGCCGCTGAGACGTTACATCCTGGCGATTTTTGCAGGGTCAGCGCAGATGTTGTTAAGGTGCAGGAACTTCATAGTGTAGCACAAATGTTCGGATTGTGCGGTTCGAATTGTCAAACGAAGTGGACCAAAAAACGAGCCTTTCACCTTAAAATGGCCGGGAAGAATCCCACCGTACACGAACGTATAAAACAAGATGTTGCGAAGTATATAGACGAGCCTGTAGGCGGTCGGGCAAGTCCGACCTGTTGACGGCAGCTCGTAGAAGGTTTTGCGCGGCGGTGAGGCTTTATTTTGGCTTTCCGTACGGTATTGTATACAATGTGCAGCGTGCCGTAACTTAGGGTTACGGTCGAATAATCTTATTCCCTCTAGTATGAAAAGCCTTCCTATGACCGACGCCTCTTTTTTTCGACTGCTCAATGGCCGCCCGGAACCTGCCCCTGCGCCGCTGGAATTACGAGCGGGGCCACTCAGTCTTCAGTATGACAGCGGTACGATCCGCTATATACGCTTCGGCCAGACCGAAGTCATCCGCCAGGTTTACGCGGCGGTGCGGGACCAGAACTGGGACACGATCGCCGGTCGGCTGGAAAATCTCACCACTGACGTTAGTGGCGATCACTTTGAGATCAGCTTCGACAGCATCCACCAGCAGGATGACATCGACTTCCGCTGGCATGGTCAGATCTCTGGCACATCAGCCGGTGTCGTGACCTTCACCTTCTCCGGACAGGCGCATTCGACCTTTAAACGCAATCGCGTCGGCTTCTGCATCCTGCATCCGATGGGCTGTGCCGGAAAGCGCGTCCGCATCGAGCAGGTGGACGGACAGAACATCGACGGGCGTTTTCCGGAAACCATCGCCCCGCATCAACCCTTTCTGGATATCCGCGCGATCCGGCACGAATTTGCACCGGAGTCGTGGGCCGAAGTGCGGATGGAAGGCGATACCTTCGAAATGGAAGATCAGCGCAACTGGACCGATGCATCCTTCAAAACCTACTGCACACCGCTGTCTGAACCGTCCCCGGCGGAAGTTGCGGCGGGGACGCGGATCGAACAGAAGGTGATGCTTTCGGTCGTGCAGGTGTCTGACGCGGCAGCACAGGCGGAAGTGGACTCCACACTGAGGCTGCAACCGGCGGCAGAACGCATCCCACTGCCGAAGATCGGACTCGGCGCGGCCAGCCATGATGAGCCGCTTTATCCGACAGCGGTGGAGCGGCTGCGTCAGCTTCGGTTGGCGCATCTGCGGGTGGATGTGCATCCGGATCGGGTTGGATGGGAAACACGTCTTGATCGGATTGCATCAGAGGCCGCTGTAATCGGTGTGCCGCTGGAAATCGCGCTGCATCTGAGTGATGAGGCTGAAGCAGAACTACACGCAGTCCGCCAGCAGGTGAAGCATCATCAGGCGGATGTCGCACGATGGCTTATCTTCCGAAAAGGCGAGCCTTCCACGTCTGCGCGGTGGATCGAACTGGCGCGGCAGGTACTGGGAAGCGCTGCCCCAATCTTCGGTGGGACTGACAGCTTCTTCACCGAACTCAACCGCAATCGACCGGATACCTCGGTGATGGATGGTGTGGTGTACTCGGTCAATCCACAGGTGCACGCCTTTGATGACGCCACGCTGACGGAGACACTGGCCACACAGGCTGTGACCGTGACCAGCGCCCGACAGTTCAGTGTGGATCTGCCGCTGCATGTGGGGCCGGTCACGCTGAAGATGCGCTCGAATCCGAATGCGACCACTTCGGATGATGTCTCACAGGCCGCTGAACTGCCATCGCAGGCTGATGTCCGCCAGATGTCGCTGTTTGGGGCAGGCTGGACGCTGGACAGCATCAAGTATCTGACGGTGGGCGGGGCGGCAGGCATCACCTATTTTGAGACGACCGGTTACATGGGCGTGATGGCGACCGAAAGCGGCTCGGCGCTGCCGGATCAGTTCTGGAATATCCCCGGCGGCGTCTATCCGATGTATCACGTGCTGGCCGATGTCGCGGAGTTTGCTGGCGGCCATCTGATCCCGCTGAGGACGTCGGATCTGCTGCGCGTCGATGGCTTCGCACTTGAGCAGGGGGACCGTTACCGCCTGCTGCTGGCGAATTTCAGACCGATGCCGCAGACGGTGACGCTCGAAGTACGGGGTAATTATACTGTGCGTACGCTTGATGTCGATCACGCCCAGATCGCAATGCGCGACCCTGAAGGTTATCGTCAGCGCGAAGGTCAGAGGGTCACGTCTGCTGATGATGGGACGCTCACACTGGAACTCGCACCGTTTGCCGTGCTGACGCTTGATCGTGTCGATCGGCTGGATCGCGAATCCTCATGACGACTTCAGATCGTGTGATCGCGACGTATCGCATCGAGACCGATCACCCGCTGGATGCTGCCGCCGCGATGATGGCTGGCGAGCAGTCCGCCGGGACATTTGTCAAAGTGCCGGGGGAAACACCGGAACTGCTGGCGCGTCACGGTGCACGGGTGGAGCGTATCACGCTGCTGGAAGCCGTCGATCAGCCATCACTGCCGGGGGCGAAGCCTGCGAAACACGGTGGGCCGCTTCAGCAGGCGGAAGTCGTGCTGTCGTTTCCGCTGGAGAATATCGGCACCTCACT
>JAEZAF010000239.1 GCA_023430545.1 Chloroflexota bacterium | reverse complement strand
TCCTGAATGAACGTGGCCTCAGCACGCATCTGATCGGTCGTCATCTCAGCTTCGGAGGCCAGCGCCAGCACGCCAAAGCGCCGCCCGATGAACTTTCCAGGCTGGGCATACGATTCCAGTGAGATCGCTTCCGCGTCACTGAGGCCGGGGCGGATCCACCATGTCGCGTTGGCTTTCGACTCCTCGGTGCCTGCGTGCGGGGCCAGCAGGATGATATTGTTCTGCTGTGCGAGGTAAAAACCGGGCGAGTTGATCGATTCGAAGGAGACCGCTTCAGGGTCCGCCAGCCCCGGCACCATCGTAAACTGTGAGTCCTCAATCGGGCTGACGGTGAAATCCAGCCGTGCGCCGGATGCGCCCACATGCCGCAGGTATGCGCTTTCCACGCCGACCGAACGGAAGCGGATGCTGTCGCGATTTGGCAGCTCAGGGAAAAGGTCGATGCCCTGATCACCGGAGGGTGCGTCGATCACGGTCTCGTTTGAGACCGGGACACCGAAGTTCGGGGTGCCGTCCTCGTTCCAGGTGATCTTCTGGACGCGGGTGGTGCGTGCCTGCGAACATCCGGCGTTCGGGTCGGTGTTGGCATGGTACACGATCCAGTCTTCGGTGCCATCCGGGGATTTGAAGAAGCCGTTATGCCCCGGCCCGTAGACGCCGTTTTCGTCCGAGCGTTGGAAGACCGGCTCCGGGTGTTTTTCCCACGAGGTCGGGGCCAGCGGGTCACCGCCGAGATAGGTCAGCATGCCGAGCTTGTAATCCGGCGTGACGCAGTAGCTGGCGGAGTAGATGATAAAGGTATCATCGTCGTGATGCAGCGCCACCGGCCCTTCAGTGACATTCAGGCCGCTGCTTTCCCAGTCGTATTCAGAGCGGATCAGTTCGACGCGCGGCCCACTGACCGTCCACGGATCGCTCATCGGGGCGATGAAAATCACCTGATACTCGTCCACCCATACCGAGTTCAGGAAGTAGAGCGCGTCGTTCAGTTCCATCACGCTGCCGTCAATCGACCAGCCGTCGTTATCGGGATCGAACAGGCGGCCCTTGTAGTGATACGGCCCCATCGGGTCGGTGCCTTCGCTCTCCAGCACATGGCTGCGCTGGTTATCGAGCGTGCCGCTGGTCCCGGCGCTGTAGTAGTAATACCAGCGCGGGCCATTGGGTCCATCCAGCAGATAGAACTCCGGTGCCCACATATTACAGCACCGTGACGGCTCGGTCTCGCTGTAGATAAGCTGTGCCTGTGCGGTCTTCAGTCCGGCGAGGGTTGGCGATTTGCGCATCAGCATGGCCGATGCGCCGCTGGTGGTCGAAAGGTAGTAGTTGCCTTCGTAGTACACAATCCACGGGTCCGCCCCGGCTGAGGCGTTCAGTGGATTGCGCAGCTTGCCCGGTTCCAGTGTCGCTTCGGGCATGGTCTCGTCTGTCATCATTTCCTCCGTTCCAGTTTCTGCTGTCGCTTCTTCCGTCGGGACTTCTGACGGCGCTTCTGTCTGGGCGAGGACTGCACTGGCTGCGAAGGTTAAAAGGATGGACAGTACGCTCAGCAGGAGCAGGGTTGTCAGGCGCGTCGTATTCGACAGGCTGACGGGACGGTCTGGCCGATGGAGTGATCGCGTCGGTCTGGGACGATAGTCTGTCATGGTTCCTGCTCCTGTCTCAGAAGAGAGCTGATTATATCTGAATCTCAAGTACGGTGAAGGAAAGCGGGGGCAGTACCATCTCGACGCCGCTGTCCTGAACCTGTGGCGCTTCGACCTTCATCAACTGGATGTTATTCGGCTGGTCGAAGGTGTTGGCCGCCTTGGGATCATTCCCGGAAAGCTGGTGAACCGCCGTAATCGCCTTCGGCTTGAGGTCCTGCCACTGGATCTTCACCGGCTGGCTGTCGGTCTGGCTGCGGTTGACGATGAACACCGCCTGCGTGCCGCTGGCTTCGTCGTAAGAGGCGGAGACATCCAGCAGGGGCATCTCGCCGTACTTGACCGTTTCGTGCATCGGCGCTTTGACGGCCACGTCCAGCGCGACGCCGGATGCCAGCTTGCTGAACAGCATGAACGGATAGTAAATGGTCTGCTTCAGCAGGCTGTCACGGGTAGTCATGACCGGAGCGATGACGTTGACGACCTGCGCCAGACACGCGATTTTGATCACATCCGATTTGCGCAGGAAGACGTTCATCCACTGTGCGACGACCAGCGCATCTTCCAGATTGTAGATTTCTTCCAGCAGGTGCGGCGCTTCCTTCCAGCCCGACTGGGTGTGATCGTGGCCGGTGGCCTTGTACCACACATTCCATTCATCCCATGTCAGGAAGACATCACGCTTGGAGCGGGTCTTGGCTTTGACATAGCGCAGCACGCCGCTCAGGGTATCGACGAAGCGCTCGAATTCGAAGCTGGACGCGAGGAAGCTGGTGGTGTCGTTTTCATAATTCTGTGCGTAGTAATGCATCGAGTGATAATCAACCTGATCCCACAGATGCTCAAGCACAATCCGATCCCAGTCGGGGAAGGTCGGCATCTGCGAATTGGAGGAACCGCACGAGATCAGTTCCACTGAGGAATCGTGCCAGCGCAGGATTTTGGCGGCTTCACGGGCTTTGCGACCGTATTCCTCTGCTTCCAGATGGCCGATCTGCCACGGGCCATCCATCTCGTTACCGAGGCACCAGTACTTGACGTTATACGGGTCGTGGTGGCCGTTGGCGGCACGCATATCACCGTACTGAGTGCCGACCGGCGCGTTACAGTATTCGATCAGGTTGCCCGCATCCTGAATCGAGCCGGTGCCGAGGTTGACGGCCATCATCGGTTCGGTGCCGACTTCCTTCGCCCACGCCATGAATTCATCGGTGCCGAACTGGTTGGTTTCGATGGTCTGCCATGCCAGATCACGGCGGCGCGGACGCTGATCCTTCGGGCCGACGCCGTCCTGCCAGCGATAGCCGCTGACGAAGTTCCCACCCGGATAGCGCATGGCGCGGAAGTTCAGTTCGCGCATCGCGGCCATCACATCCTTGCGGAAGCCGCGCTCATCGGCGTGCGGTGATTCAGGATCGTAGACGCCTTCGTAGACTGCGCGACCCAGATGTTCGAGAAAGCCGCTGAAGATCAGCGGTGAAATCGTGCTGATTGCGCGGTGGGTATCGATGAAGATGCGCGCAGTCGAAGAAGTGGAGCGGGCCATAGCTGGATTTACCTCACTGAGTATGATTGGAAAGGATCAGCAGGCCGCTGCCTGAGAAACGGCGGCCTGCGTGTGTCTAACGTCGAACCTGAAATACTTTCTGATTGGCGTGCGGACCATCATAGTTGGTGGTCAGCGTCGGCTGACAATCGCCGGATGCCAGATAATCGGCCAGATCGTGGAACATCGCGACGGCCACCGGATCAGCATTGGGCTGGCTGAGTGCCCCGGCAAAATTGAGCGTCGTCATGAGGACGATGCCGCTGCCATAGCGGAACTGCACGGTATTGACCGCCGGATGATTGATCCAGCCGGTGATCTGACCGCTGAGGAAGTCCCCCTGTACAGACGGATCTTCGAACGGCAGACCAGCGAAGACGCCCGTCGGCATCACGGCGGCGAAGGGCAGGGACAGCGGATTGGAGACGGCGACCCTTTTGAAGATCTGTTCGCGCACCCATGTGAAGCTGGTGATCCAGCTTCCGCCGTAGATCCCGCCGCGCCCCTGATACCAGAAGAACGGGCCAATCCCACTGCTGAGATATAGCATCCGGCTCCCCTGACGCACCTGATCCAGTTCGGCCTCAGTGGGGTTCGTCGTGACGATCAGGCTGTCTGGTGTGCTGCTGATGGTATAGCCCAGCGCGGTCAGCGGTGCGGCCAGGGGTGATGATACTGTGGCACTGGAACCGAAACCGGCGAACGGGTCTTCCGGCACCGAGAGCGCGATCTGTCCGCTGTAGGACGCGGTGCGCGACGCTGAAGGCAGCACCATCACCTGCACTTCGTTCTGTGCCAGCACATTCGGCCCGCTGCTGACCGCGATCTGTACGGGCTGCAATGCCGGGGACGCTGTGGAGTCGAATTGCAGGGTATGCACGCCCCAGTCCACGACTTCACCGCGTGCGGCTTCTGAGACACTGACTGTTTCCGCCTTGCCGTTGACGCTGATGGTCAGTTCGGGATCAGTCCATGCGGCGTCACTGAAGTGCGAAGCCATGATCTGAAGCGGCAGCGGCTGGTCATCCCATGTGGTGTAGCGCGGCAGACGCGGTAGCACGACATCCAGCGTATTGATGGCGGAGAACAGGTTGTGATAAACCTTCTCGCCTCGGTTGAAGTCCAGCAGGCCGTTGCTTTCCCAGTAGATGTCGCTGAGTTCGGTGATCACATAGCCCATCAGTGCAGGCTGGCGTCGCATCACCTCGATCTCGTACTTCATGGCGTTGTACTGGTGCCACTGGCTGGCTTCCGCGAAGGTATCATAGTCCTTCCAGATGCTCCTCAGACCCAGATGCTGGAAGCGTTCTTCAACACCTTTCGGCCAGCCGGGTTCGCCTTCCCAGCCAGACCACCACGGCCCGAGCTTGAACCAGTCTGGCAGGCTGCCGTCTTTTTCGCGCAGCGCCTTGAGTGTTGGCAGGCCCCAGTTGCCGAACTCTGAGAGAATCAGCACCTCGTCACCGGTGCGCTGTGCGTCACCGTGGCTGGTGTAGGACCAGTTGGCACGGCGGCTGAAGTTCTCGATAAAGGCGGTGAAGAAACCGGCGCTGTCAGGGATATTGGTGTAAATGTGGTAATCGTCGATGTCACTTTTGACGTGAACGTTGATCAGGCAGGCGGAGTTATCGACCACCAGCCGCGTTGGGTCGAGCTGACGGCAGTAATCGTACATCTCGGCCAGCCATGCCCGGTCATCCGGGCTGAGGTTGACGGTGGTCCCCCAGTCCTCGTTGACGATCGTCCAGATGACCAGTGAAGGATGATTGAAATCGCGGTCGATCATCTCTTCAAGCGTCTGCTGCGCGCGCGCCTTAATGTCTGGCGTGACATTGAAGCGCGAGTGCTGAAGCTGTGTCTTCACGTAGAAGGTGCGCCATGATGGGATCTCCGCCCACACCAACAGGCCCATCTCGTCGGCCAGATCAAGGTAGAGCGGGTCTGGCGGCTTGATGTGGCTGCGCAGGCAGTTCAGGCCAAGCGCTTTGGCCTTGCGGAACTCATCGCGCAGGTATTCTTCTGAGGGGACCGTGTAGATCGTCTCCGCGTACATATCCTGATCGAGTGCCGCCAGCAGATAGATCGGCTCGCCGTTCAGCAGAAGCTGACCGCCTTCCACCACGAATTCGCGGAAGCCGAAGCGAATGGTCTGCTGATCCTGACGGACGTCTCCGTCAAGGCTGACGACCGCCGAGTAAAGCTGTGGGCTGTCTGGCGTCCACCATGTCGGGTTTGGGACGGTAACGCTCAGGGTATAGTCCTGCTGGCCGGGGATAAGCGCCACTTCAGCGGTAGCATCGTCGATCCCCTCGATGACGACGTTCAGGCTGCCACTGGCGGCTGAGATGTCCCCGGCCAACCGGATGCTGACCGAAGCCGTGCCGCTGTGAATGTCGGTGATGATACGGACCTGGTCGAGATACACTGCCGGAAGTGCGGTCAGTGTCACCGCCTGCCAGATGCCACCGACTTCCAGATACCACGACTGCTTGCCGTGGGGTAGGTGCAGTGGATCAAACGGTGGGTTACCCGGTGTTGGGCCATCTTCATACCAGCGCGGGACGACCAGATTGGGATAGGCGGCATCATACACCCGCAGTGCGATCTGATTGGTGCCTTCCTGCACGAAGGGGCGAATGTCAAAGCTGAACTGGGTGTAACCGCCTTCGTGCTCTCCAACGCGCTGGCCGTTGACATACACTTCGCACCAGTAATCGACCGCGCCGAAGGTCAGCAGCAGATGCGGGGTGAGCCAGTCCTGCGTCAGGTTGATTTCACGCTGATACCATGCATAACCACTGTATTTTTCCAGTTCTGGGATGGCTGCCTGCCACGGCATTGGCACCTCGATCGTACGGTCAGGGGCAAGGTCCTGAACGCGTAGTGATCCCTCAGGATCGAGCTTGAACTGCCACGATCCTGCTAACGATTGTTTGTTTCGCATAGTGCAAAACTCCTCAATTATCCTGGCAGATGCCAGTGTTATTTAAAAATCAGGCGATGCTATCGACCCGCCATCCCCGTGAGCATGACACCCTTGATAATGCGCCGCTGGAATATGATGTAGATGATCAGAATCGGAATGGTCGAGAGTACAGCACCCGCCAGTACCATCGGTCGATACTGACCTGCGTAGGACGAGTTGAGGATCGTCAGGCCGACCGGCAGCGTACGGGTTTCAAGACTGTTGGTGACGATAAACGGCCAGAACAGGTCGTTGTAATGACCGAGGAAAACGAAGATCGCCAGCGCCACAAGTGCATTTGTCGATAAGGGCAGGATCACATACCAGAAGCGCCCGAAATATCCGGCACCATCGAGGATGGCGGCTTCTTCCAGTTCTTTCGGGACCTGCATGAAGAACTGGCGCAGCAGGAAGACACCAAATACGTTGGCTGCACCGGGAAAGATCAGGGCATTGAAGGTGTCCAGCCACTTGAGGTCGCGCATCAGCAGATAATTCGGAATCAGCGTCACCTGCGATGGGATCATGATCGTGATCAGCAGGAAACCGAATAACAGGTTGTTGCCCGGAAATTTCAGGCGGGCAAAGGCATAGGCCGCCGGTGCGCAGATCACCAGTACGGCAATCGAGTAACCTGTAGCAGCCAGCAGACTGTTGCGCAGCCAGAGGTCGAGGCGCAGGTCCTGTTGTGTCAGCACGGCCTGAAAGCTGTTCAGCGTCGGGTTCTGCGGGATGAGACGCGGCGGCCAGTTGTTCACTTCCTGATTGGTCATGAAGGACTGCGACACCGCGATGAGCAGCGGCAGTATCACGAAGACACCCATCAGGGCCAGAAAGGTGTAAGCCGGGAAATGTCTCAGGAAAGTCGAGTGTCTTATATTCATCATCGTCTGCTTTTCTGTTTAATACTCAACACGTCGGCCAATGAACAGGAACTGGAACAGCGTCAGCACCGAAATGATGAGCGCCAGCACCACCGCGACCGCAGCACCGTAACCCATACGGAAGGCACGCCATGCGATCTGGTACAGGTAGAAAATCGCCGTGTAGGATGATCGTCCCGGCCCGCCTGCTGTCATAATGAAAGGCTGTCCGAACACCTGGAAGTGCGAAATAACGCCGGTGACGGTGACAAACAGAATCGTGGGGCGCAGCAGCGGCAGGGTGATATACCAGAAAAGCTGCCACGGTGATGCACCGTCAATCTTGGCTGCTTCGTACAGGGATTCCGGGATGCCCTGCAATCCTGCAATAAAGATCAGCATGGGGAAGCCGAAGCCCCACCAGATGGTCGTCAGGCTGAGGGCGGGCAGGACGAGGTTCGGGTCGCCTAACCAGTTGATCGGTCGGATACCAACAAAACTCAGGGCGTAATTGATGAAGCCGAACTGACTGTTCAGCAGCCACACCCAGATCAGGCCGACCGCGCCGACGGAAAACAGGCTTGGCATGTACAGCAGCACGCGGAAGAATCCCTGACCTTTAATCGGTTGTGTCACCGCAATAGCGGAGAAAAGCGCGACGATCGTCGTGCCTGTCACCGTCAGCATGGTGAAGATGACCGTATTGCGCAGCCCTGTCCACCAGACATCATCCCGTAATAATTCGGCGTAGTTATCCAAACCAATAAAGGGCCGCACCGGTCTGAGGACCTGATAATCGTAAAAACTGAGTTCAACGGCCTGCACGACGGCCCGGACTACAAAAATTGAGAAAAAAATCAGGAACGGTGCCAGAAACAGGTAGGCAGCGATAGCTTCCCGGGTCCGCAGATTTCGTGAAAAAGACCCGAGACGCCCCTGGGCTGCCGTAGGAGCGGTCATCAGCTCATTGGTTTGAGACATATAATTGGTCCTCTACTTAAATCACCGGATGCGTCACTGGTGCAGCATCTGGCGGGCATGTGTTGCTTCGGCAGTATTTCAAAGATATATTGCAAACGTCATCACAAATTCTTATTTCAGTGTGCCTGATGTGAGGGGCGGATGCCTGACCCACCCCTCACGGGTGATTTCATGGAAGGATGTGAGGCGGAGACCGTGATGCTTCAGGCCTCTGTTTCACATCACAGGTTGATTACGGAGCGCGATCCAGCGCCTGCTGCATACGCTCAGCGGCGTCGTTCAGTGCCTGTTCGACGGGCTTCAGGTTGTTGAGTGCTGCGCTCAGTTCGGGATCGAGGGCAGAGTACATTTCCTGAATCACCGTGCTGGGGTAGTCACCGACACCGTATTCGCCGAAGGTCTGGCCGAGCAGGATGTTCGACGGGTAGTTCTCAGGATCGAGTGCTTCCTGTGCGGAGATACGGGCAGGAACCTGACCTGAAGCGGCCCACAGAACCTGATTTTCGCTGACCCACTGGATCATGGTCTGAACAGCTTCGAGCTTCTCGCCTTCAAGCGTGGCGGGGACCAGGAAGACGTGAATACCCAGGTAGGTGCCGGGTTCCGGACCGAACTGCGGTGCCGGCCATGCCTGTGAGTTGACATCGAGGGTTTCTGCGAAGTTACGGAACCAGGTACCGGTCGGCAGGACGGCCAGCGAACCACTGGCGAAAGCGTTCCAGGTATCGAAACCGGCTTCCGGCGGGGAGACATGATACTTGTAGACCAGATCGACAGCCTGCTGCAGCGCGGCGACGCCTTCCGGCGAATTCACTGCAACCTGACCTTCTTCGTTGACGAAGCTGCCACCATGCTGCTTCAGCGCGCCGAGGAAGTTCACACGCGGCCACTCACCGACGGCGTAACCCCACTGAACCACGTTTTCGGGGTCGAAATCGGGCGAAGCAGCGTTGTTGCCATTAGCGTCGAGGGTGAGCTGCTGGAACAGTTCAACCCAGCCTTCGTAGGTCGTGGGCGGTTCCATGTTGGGGTCCAGACCGGCAGCTTCGAACATATCGACATTGATCCACAGACCACGGCCGTGGTTGTCCAGCGGGATACCGTAGATCACGTCCTGATACTTCATACCGGCCATGGTCACTTCGGAGATGTCTTCATCCGGGAACCAGCCACCGCCAGAGGTGTACCACGGGCCGAGGTCCTTCAGCACGCCGTAGCTGGCGAACTGCGGGATTTCTGCCGAGTGCAGGATGACGACATCTGGCGGGGTACCCGCGACGAATGCAGCCTGAAGCTTGGTGTACAGGGTATTCCATTCCACGATTTCAGTGGTGACGCTGATGTCGGGGTTGGCTTCGACAAACTGCGCCAGCATGTCGTTCAGGGTCACACCATCGGAACCCGTGAGGCCGTTCCAGAAGGAGATCTTCAGGCCACCGGTACCGAGTTCGGCAATCGCCGGGGTCGCAGTGGGCAGCGGCTCAGGTGCGTCCTGCGCCTGCACACTGACGAGCGACAATGAGAAGGCCATTGCTGCCAGAAGCGACAGCATAATCGCAAAAATTCTTGTCCGCTTGAACATCTAAGTTGCTCCTCTATTGATTTATGAAACCCAAAACTTTCTTTACCGCTGTCTGTCGTGTTGGCGAATCCTGCGCAGATGTACCGCCTTCAGGATGCACGGTACAACCGGGCACGGATGACCGCAGCCTCACCTCCTTCCATAAGGATACTTATTTGCCTTGGCAGATATTGGGATGCACGTGTAAATGCGTGCTGGCAGAAGATCGCAGGGCAGGCGGAACGCTGGAAATCCTGCGCTCCCGCTGAAGCAGTCGAAGTTGTGATGTTACCAATGCGGGTGATAGACAGCAGGAAGGTCACGGGTGCAGTCATTGAACAGACTGCCCGTAAGAGTGTAGTAGCAAAGAAGAAATAAAGCCTGAAAACAAGATACTGTCGGAACATTGGATGTCTTAAGTTAAAAATTAAAAACGCAATTTTTTGAATGTATGCAACAGTTTATGTATTCGTATGCATAACGCGGATGCTAGCACATTCAGCGACCATTTGTCAAGAAATTGGTGCCTGTTGCACTATACTATGCGTAGAGATCCTGTCATTTACTGAAGTGGCTTGGAATGCAGAAATTGTAACCTGTATTGGCACATGGTTATAATTAATGTAAATGTTAATTCGATAAGTCAGTGCAAAAGAAATAGAGTGCCGCGTGTCCAAACCCATTGAAAATAAAAGACGCCCCACCATGTATGATGTGGCGAAAATGGCGGGTGTCTCTCAACCGACGGTATCCCGCGTGCTGAACCCGACTCCGAACACGCCGCAGATCAGTGATGATACGACGCGGCGAGTGCTGGAAGCGGTCGAGAAGTTGGGATACCGACCGAATGTGGTGGCACGCAGCCTTCGGACCCAGCGCACGCAGACCGTTGCGCTGTTGATCGCCGACCTTGCGAATTCGTTTTATCATGTGCTGGCCCGCACCATTCAGGATGTGGCCCGCGAGCAGGATTATGAAGTGCTGATCTCCAACAGTGATCATGAATACGAGAATGAACGGCACTTCTGCGAGATCGTCCTGCGTCGTGGGGTGGATGGCGCGATTCTGGTGCCGATTCACCTGACGGATGATGATCTGCGTCCGTATGTAGCACAGACCAACATCCCGTTTGTCGTGCTCGGCGAACAGATCCATCAGGATAAGGTCGATGTAGTCTATGCCGATGACCGCCGCGCCATTTATGACGCGACCAAATGGCTGATTCACTCACGGGGGTATCAGGATATTGGCTATATCGGTGTCCCCGATTTTCATCCGCCCGGGCCGCGCCGTTATGAGGGCTACTATCAGGCGATGTGCGATGAAGGGCTGACACCGGACCCGCGCTACCGTCATGACGGTGATTTCTCGCTGGAAGGCGGCAAGCGGCTGGCAAAGAAGATCCTCGCTGCCGGTGATCTGCCGAGAGCATTTATCGTGCTCAACGATCTGATGGCGATTGGCCTGATTCTGGAGTTTCAGGAAGCGGGTGTGCGCGTGCCAGAAGATGTCGCAGTGGTGGGATTTGATGACATCCCGGAAGCGACGATTATCCGGCCAGCGCTGACCACGATTGCACAGGATGCGCGGGACATCGGGCTGAAGCTGGCGAATGCGCTGTTCGACCGGATCAACGATCCCGATATCACCGGCAAGCGCATCTTCGAAAGCACGCTTCGTCTCATCCCGCGGGAGTCCGCATAGCAGGGCGGTGGAGTCACATGCAGCATCGGCTGCGCTAAAGGATTTATCGATCTGGAGGCCGGAATTATCCGGCCCATTTCCTGTCCATCTGCAAACACATTCCTGCCCCACCATTAACCGAAATCTAACCCCTGCAAATCCACATACGATCTCGCTCATTCCCTGAGTTCCAGCGCATTCGGATACAAAAGCCCGTTTCCAGTCTCATGAAAACGAAGTTTAGCCTCAAAATGAATCCCTGTAGCAATTACAGTAATATTGAAGGAATGTCTTAAGGGTTTAAAATTAAATAGTGGAATATTGTAATAAAAGGTCAAGTTCTGAAATTTTCACGGGGTTCTGATGTCCAATCGCCGTCACATTCTCGCACTATTTATTATGAGTTACATTATTTCTGCGTGTGGTACACAACCCGCGCCGACACCGACGCCAACAGAGGCTCCGCCTGTGGTGACGTTGACTGCTTCGGGTTCAGGCAGCGTCACTGCTGTGCTGAGCGCTGTCGCAGGTGCATTTGAGGCCGCTAATCCCGGTTATGTTCTGGAAGTGCTGTCCGGTACAGACACTGGTGGCGGGGTCAACGGCACGATTGAAGGCACGCTTGATGTCGCTGCGATGTCTCGTGCTCCCCGTGAAAGCGAAACCGAACAGGGCATCGAGTATGTTGATTTCGGGACCACTTACACTGCGGTCATCACCCACCCGGGTGTCGGTGTCACCGAGCTGACCGGCGAACAGTTCAAGGCGATTGTGACCGGTGAGATCACCAACTGGTCAGAGGTTGGCGGCAGCGATCTCGAGATTGTGGTCTATGTCCGCGATCCTGAAGAGGGAAATACCACCGATATTCGTGAAACCTACATCGGCGATACGCCTTTTGCATCCTCTGCTCAGATTATGACCAGCCAGACTGATATGCAGACGGTGGTCAGCAGCATGGAAGGCGCAATCGGTTATGGTACATGGGCGACCGTGCTGGCAAGTGGGGCTGAAGTTGTTCCCGTGACGGTCGATGGCATCGGTGTGGATAACGCACCAGACACACTGGTGGTCACACTTGGTATTGGTTATCTGGCCGAGCGTGCGTCAGATGTGCAGCCGCTCGCCGATTGGCTGTTATCAGAAGAAGGGCGGAATGCACTGGAAGCCATTGGTGTTGCCCCGACAGATGAGGCTGCATCATAATGTCAAACATCATCCGGTGGTTCAATAACCTCAGGTTAAGTAACAAATTCAATGCACTTCTGGGTATCGTCGCCTTTCTGGCTTTATTGACGATCTTTCTCTTAGGTGGGAACAGTAATTCAAGACTCACGAAGCAGCTCGGCGAGCTTCGGCTTGATCAGGAGATCACGCTGGTGCAGGAGCATCTGTTACAGATGCAGCAGGAGCAGCATCGCACGGCGGTGCTGTTCAGCAATACTCCCGGTCTGGTGGCGCTGGTGGAAAGTAACAATGAGGCCGGGCTGCGTGCGCTGGCAGTCACCACGATCCCCACGCTGGGCATTGATGACTTCGATATCATCGATATCGAAGGAAACCATCTGATTGACACTGAGGAAGAACTTTCTGATGATGAGGGTGCCGAAAAACAGCTCATCAAACAGGCGCTCATCGGTGTTCAGCGTACCACCATCCTCCGGGAAGAAGTAGACGGTAAGCCGCGTCTCCTGCTTGTAAGTGTGCATCCCTTGAAGTACCGTTCGGGCGTTGTGGTGGGCGCAATCCTGATCGCACGGGAAGTGGATGAGACCTTCCTCAACGAGCTTAATTTTAGCCGCCGTGGTATTGAATTAAGCCTGATTTATAATGATCAGGTGATCAGTGAGTCGCTGGCTCTGGACGTTGCCGGGAAGCCAATTGCAAATAATACCGACTTTCCACTGAAGCCCGAGTTGATCGCGACTGCGCTGTCCGGTGAAGTCTCCAATAACCCTGTCCCTATGTATGACGCAGATGGGGCACTTTACAGTGAAACCTATCTGCCGTTCAAAGGACTGGGTGATCGTAATCCAACCGCCGTTCTCAGAATTGCTGTTGACAACGACATCATCTCCGATTATCGCCGTGAACAGGGGCTGACCTTCGGTATAGTAATGCCGGTGATTGCTGGCGTACTCGTCCTGATGGCTGGCGCATTCGTCCGCACCACGGTCACACAACGTGTTATAGGTCTGGAGAAGGCCGCGACCGAAATCGCGCAGGGTAATTTCTCCGAACGCGTGCAGATTTCGGGCCGGGATGAAATCGGGCAGGTGGCACAGGCCTTCAACCAGATGGCGGAAGGCATTGAGCAGCGTCAGCGCGAACTGAACGAGATCAATCAGACGCTGGAAAAGCGTGTCGCCGAGCGTACCATCGAACTCAAGAAAGCACGCGACGAAGCGCTGGCCTCGCAGCGGATCGCACTGGAAAACTCGCGCCTGAAGTCGGAGTTCCTGTCCACCATGTCGCATGAACTGCGCACACCGCTGAACGCGATCGAAGGCTTCACCAGCATCATGCTCGGCGGAATGGGGATCGAACTCAGCCCACGTGCAGAGGACATGACCAAACGTATCAGCTCCAACAGTAAACGGCTTCTGAATCTGATCAATGACTTCCTCGACCTGTCGCGTATCGAATCCGGGCGACTGGAACTGGTGCAGGAACCGATCTCTCCGGCAGAGCTGGCGCAGAAGTGGCAGAAGGAAGTCAGCGTCCTGGCGGAGAACAAGGGTATTGAGTTCGGGATTGATATCGATCCCGCACTGCCGGAAATGCTTTACGGTGATGAGGACGCCCTGTCGAAAATCGCGATCAATCTGCTGGGTAACGCCTTCAAGTTCACTCGTCAGGGCTATGTCAGCCTCGCGATAGGCCTTGAAGAAGACACATGGACGATTTCAGTCAGTGACACCGGTATCGGCATCCCGCTGCACGCCCGTGAATACATCTTCGACGAGTTCCGCCAGGTCGATGGCTCTTCCAAGCGCGAGTTTGGCGGCACGGGTCTCGGTTTGGCGCTGGTCCAGAAGCTGTCCCGCGCGATGGGTGGGAATGTCTCCCTTCAAAGTGAAGTTGGCTCTGGAAGTACGTTTACTGTCAGTTTACCTTTGATCACACATCTGGAAACGAAAGTAACGACCGAAGAAGGAATAACCGCATGAGCAATATCCCGTTCGATTTGCTGGCTGGCTGGGACATTGTCGTGATTGACGATGAACCAGACAGCCTTGAGGTAGCACGCTTCATCCTCGATTTTTATGGCGCAAATGTCCATACGGCCAGCGGTGGTAAGGAAGGTCTTGAACTGGTGGATCGTATTCATCCCCGGTTCGTCATCTCTGACCTTTCGATGCCGGAGATGGACGGTTGGGAATTTCTGAAGGAACTGCGGGAACGGGCAGAGAACCGCGAGATCCCGGTGATTGCACTGACGGCGCACGCCATGCGCGGCGACCGTGAACGGGCGATCGCGGCGGGCTTTCACAATTACCTGACCAAGCCGCTGACCGCGACGACGTTCATCGATCAGCTTTTAGCGCTGCTGCTGGATATCCCGCAGCTTGCTGAACACCTGTCGATTTAGCAGACGATAACACGAATAACTGACGCATTATGATGCTCTAGCATAGGAAATGAGACATGACAACTTCCCATCCGATACTGATTGTTGAAGATGATCCTGATGGTCAGGCGCTGGTTTCGCACATCATCGGCCACCTGAATATCCCTCATGAGGTGGTAGGGGATGCGGAGAAAGCCGCACAGCATCTGTTTGAGTCCGGACAGCAGTACCGCGCCGTGATCATCGATCTTGCGCTGCCGGGGAAAGACGGCTGGACGCTGCTTGAAGAAATCCGCGAGAACCCGAAAACCGAAGACCTGATGTGCATCGCCGTGACGGCCTTTCACACGTCGAAGATCCGTGAACAGGCGCTTCAGTCAGGCTTTAACGCCTACTTCGCCAAGCCTCTTGACGCTACACATATGGCAAGAGAACTGGATACCCTTCTATGAGTGCAGTGGGTACGTCGAAGATGCTTTCGTCGAGCTATGATCTGTCGTGGGGACCTGGGGATCGTGTCATCTATCTCAGGATTCGTGGCGTCTTCGGGCCGGAAGAAGCCGCGGTGCTCAACCAGCAGCTTACAGAGTGGCTGAACAACGCTCAGACGACGGCATCTTTCATTCTGGCGATTGATGCCACCGACATCGCAACCCTCACACAGTTCGAGCAGGTGCGCGCCGTTCAGCAGTATATGTTTCACCCGCAGTTGAAGTATATCTTCATCGCGACGGACAATAAGCTTATTCGGCTGTCGTTCATGGTGATGTTCAATACTGCGCCCGCCTATGTGCGGCTGTTCGACAACTGGCCGGTGCTTGAGACCTATGTCAGACAATCACTCGACTCATTCCCGTAAAGTCAGCATCATTAGGGGCCGCTGTGGACATAAGCAGCGGCCCTTTGTTTTCAAACACTGATTGTTCGGGTATCAGAGCCACTGCGCGAACCAGGCCCGCGCCGGTTCTATCCGGAAGGTGTGACCGCTATCGTGGATATGCAGCGAACAACGGTCTGCGGCATCGAGGGCGGTGTAAATCTGCTGGACGACTGCATACTGCTCATGCACGCCGCTGATGGCGAAGATCGGATCATGCTCACCGGCGATGAAACGCACAGGGCGCGGCGCGATCAGTCCGGCAAACTCACCGCTTTCGGCTAGCTGTAGCAGCCCGGGGACGTAATTGCAGGCGCAGTGCCTGACCTTCAGAATCGACTGACGGAAGGCGCAGAAGTAGCACGATACCACCGCTGCAGTGATGCGCTCATCCA
>JAEZAF010000219.1 GCA_023430545.1 Chloroflexota bacterium | reverse complement strand
GTTACGTGTTCTGGGCTGGAGGTTTTATGTGCCTTCAGCCCGGGATTAATGGAGGTTGTGGAATGGCTTCACTAAATGATCTCGTCAGGGAAGTCGTTTTCAGTTATGCATCCGGTGGCCTGAATTTACGAACCTATCCCTTATCGAATGAAGACCAGCATATCTATGCGGTTAACGTTATTGACTGGCCTGAGAGACAGCGTCCGGCGGGAGTAGTTGTACTCGCCCGCGTTGAAGATGACCGGGTCATTATCGAAGAGGATTTGACGGATCGCCCACTTGTTGAGGCATTGGTCAGTGCAGGGATTCCACGAGAACAGATCATTTTGAAATACGCTGAAGGATCGGCAGTCAAATAACCTTACACTTAAACACCACTCCGCAGTAATCTACCCGATGTCGAATGTCGAATACAGAAGCGCCTCACTTCAAACAGAGTGAGGCGTTTTTATTTTTCCGGCTCAATAACCTGCCAGATGCTGACCTTGTAATAATTACCCGCATATGCCGCAAAATGCTGGCTATCATGGCTCCACGTGACCGGCTCCATTACAAACCACTGCCAGTTCGGGCTGACAAAGTGCATGCGCTCCGGGCTTTCAAATTCAGTCATCTCTATTTCTGACTCATCATCCAGTGTAATGTGACGAAGTCCTGATAGCGGCTCAAGCAGTCGTAGTTCATCCTCTTCAAGGTGGATTTCTACGCCACCAGTCACTTCGACAGAGAAAATGAACGCCTTACGATGTCTGTTCCAGATATTCAGCATCATCGTCGTACTGTAATGAGCGCCGTGGTTTGCGAGTACGAGATACTTTTGTGTCAACAACAAGGGACTTACGCGGTCATAAGTGAAACTATCTATCGTGTTTGTGAGCTTGCCAGTGTTTGCATCATAAATCTCGATATTATTGTTCACACTTCTGGAAACCAGACTTTTGCTGTCGTCAGACCATAGCAGCCTGTCGGTTTTTTGCTCCAATGCAATGAGGACGTTCTCAGCGGGATTCCAGATAAAATGTGGAACTGCCTCGAAGGGCGCTGTCTCGACTGTTGGCGAGAAGACAATCAGCGCAGTGCTGTCAGGACTCCACTGATACGCGCGAAAGCCGTCAACCGAGTATTGCAGTGTAAAATCAGACGTATTGTAAATGCGCAGCACGTCATCCGACGTAGTATCAATCAGGAACTGCTGTCCATCCGGTGAGTAAAGCGGAAAGCCTGTTACATCATCCATTGAAAACTGCAACTCGCTGGTAGCTGCATCGTAAATCCGCACACTGTTTTCGGTATCCAGCGTCAGGATAACCGCCTCGTTACCTCTGCCTTCGAAATTGAGTGTGAAATAGTGCTCTTCACCTGTTTGGGTGTTTTGCAGGTATGGGCGTGTGTTTTTAAAGCTGTATAGCATTTCACCACTGGCGGTGTCGTAAACCCGCCACAGAATGTCAACCCACTCGCGATCTCGCCCTCGATGATCAAAGCGTACAGCGAACATAGAACCATCAGCAGACCACTTGACCGGGATGTCGCCCCGCACATAAAACGGCGGTGTCTCGACATCGTACAGTCTGGTGACCTCAGCCTCAATAGGTATCGGTACATCCTGCGCAGCGATAGATAGGGGAAACATCCATATGAGGCAAAGCAGCATCAGTATTTTCATAAACCCAAACCATTCATCTGTTACAGTGAATTATAAGCTGTAACTGCCTGCTGTTATTTGACGATCCCCCTCTGACTTTGTAATCTCTGTCTTATTTCTGACCGTAGAAACGAATCGAAGAAGACATCATGGCACAATCCACGCTTAATCCATCCCGTACCCTCGCCGAACTCAAGGAACTGCGCGCCCTCACCGGGGACGAAGACGGTGCGCAGCGCATCGCCTTTACCGAGACATGGGCCAAAGCCCGCGAGTGGTATAAACAGAAACTGGCCGAACTGCCGGTCGAAGTCGAGACCGATGAAGCCGGGAATATCTGGGCCACCCTGCGCGGCGAATCCGAACAGGAACTGCTGATCGGCGGCCATCTGGACTCCGTCCCGAACGGCGGCTGGCTCGATGGCTGTCTGAATGTGCTTGCCGGTCTGGAAATCCTGCGCCGTCTGGCGGCTGAAGGCACGCCGCCGGTGACCGTCCGTCTGGTCGATTGGGCCGACGAAGAAGGCGCACGCTTTGGCCGCAGCCTGTTCGGGTCCAGCGCGGCCTCCAACACCATGAATCCCGACGAGCTGCGCGAACTGATCGACAAGGACGGCATCAAACTCACGGATGCGATTGCGAAGTTCGGCATCAATCTCGATACCGCCAAAGAAGCGCACAAGCAGTTGAAGAACGCCGCTGCCTATCTCGAACTGCATATCGAGCAGGGGCCGGTGCTGGAAGGTATGGATTTACCGCTCGGAGTCGTCCTCGGCACGTTTGGTGTGGAGCGCCATCATATCCGTTTTGTCGGGCAGGCCGCGCACTCTGGCTCGACTCCGATGGACAGACGCCGTGATGCACTCGGCGCGGCGGCCAAACTCGCCCTCGAAATCCGCGAGATCGCCAAACGTCACGGCGGAGTCTGCACCGTCGGTTATGTCGCAACCCAACCCGGCATCGTGACATCGGTTGTCGCGCAGTGTGATATGACGCTCGACCAGCGCCACCTCGACGCCGACGCACTGGCGCGGATGTATCAGGAAGCGCAGGAGGCCAGCCAGCGCTTTGCTGAAGAAGAAAAGGTCACGGTGTCGTGGAGCAAGCTGTGGGATATTCACCCGATTCTGTTCGACCCGCAGTTGATCGAATTCGCCGACGAAGCCATCCGCGAAACCGCCGGGGTGGTGCATCGCCTGCCAAGTGGTCCGCTGCATGATGCCGCCGAAGTCGCCCGCGCTGGTGTCCCGACCATCATGCTGTTCGTCCAGAGCCTGTACGGGATCTCCCATAACAAGATCGAAGACACCAAAGAGGAACACATCCTGATGTCGGTCGAAGCGCTGGATCGCCTCGCGACCAGGGCCATGTACTGGATCGCGGATCGCCCCGCGTAACGTTGTTCAACGTACGGCAATTCGGTTTCATCAGGATTAACTCGGTTTACCGAAGTACAATTATGTGCAGGGATGGCATTCAATGCCGTCCCTGCACATGGTCTGTCGGAAATCGTGCGCGACTATAGTCGCTCGTGACGCGCCAGATAATGCATTACATGGAGTACCTGGGTCGATTGTGTAGCAGCGTAGTTATCATGACCATATTATCCGTAACGAAGCATCGTTGAACGCTATCCGGCAGTACACCACGACCAATCCTGAACGATGGAAACAGGATCAACTGTATCAGGAACCCAGAATTTAAGAGGCGGCATCAACTATTGATCCTGTCCCGACAGCCTGATTATCAGCCTTTGATAGCAGCCTCTGGTGCTGGACGGAAAGCGTCGATATTCTCCGCTGCCCACTCCGCAAAAGTGCGCGGCGGACGGCCTGTCACCTGCTCGACTGTCGGCGTAACGGTATAACCCTCAACCGGTGTGTTGACGTACACCCACAGCATGAAATCAATCAGCTCCTGCGGCTGGCCTTCTGCCTGCCATTTTTCCAGTGCCTGTGCTTCAGTCAGTTCGATAAACGGGATATCCCGTCCCAGCGTTTCCGCGATGATCCGAACCATTTTACGTGGGGTGAGGACTTCGCCACCTGTGATGATATATGACTGACCTGCATGACCGTCCTGTGATAATGCTCGTGCCGCCACCGCCGCGATGTCACGGTCATGGACAATCGCCGTCCTGCGATCAGCGAAGGGTTCGGCAAGCATCCCTGTTGTGCGAATTGACTCTGCATAGTCGAGTGCGCCGGACATGAACTCAACGGGTTCGATGAACGTCCATGACAGCGAGCTTGCCTTTACTGCCGCTTCCAGTTCGCCTTCGGGGCCTCCTCGCAGGACGGTGACACGCTGAACACCCGCCGCCTGTGCCATTGCCATGAGTTCGGAGCCGGTCTGTAATGGAGCACCATCATTCCCACCAAAGTTGATCAGATGCACGCCGGTGACTCCGTCGAAGGCACCGACCAGTGTCGAAGGCTGAGTGAGATCGCCTGCGATCACTTCTGTGCCAGATGGTAAGTTTGCTTTTACCGGGTTACGAGTCAGTGCCCGTACTTCATGATCATTCTCCAGCAGTTCACTAACCAGATAACGCCCAACCCGACCTGTTGCACCTGTCACCAGAAATTTCATATCATCTGCTCCCTTATGGATTGCAACCTTCACTATCCTTACTATAAAAGTGGAATAGGACAGTTGGCGTCCTAATCGCGAATCATTTTGAAAACCTGCCCGACAAATCCTGTCGGACAAACAAAAAGAGCGCTCCACTGGAACGCTCTTCGCTAAAGCCAACTTGCTGCCTGTCTACAACACCGCGCCGTTCGGCTTCCGGTGGACGAACTGGCCGCTGCCGTTCGAGCCGAGCCACTCGTCACCATCGACCAGCTTGTTGCCACGCTGATAAACCTGCACCGGCTTACCCGTGACCGTCATGCCTTCGTACACGTTGTAATCCACCCGCATGTGATGTGTCTGCGCACTGATGGTGTGCGTCGCTTCCGGGTCCCATACCAGAATATCGGCATCCGCCCCCACCGAGATCGTTCCCTTCTGCGGGTACATGCCGAAGATCTTGGCGGGATTGGTGCAGTTCAGCTCCACAAACCGGCTGGGGCTGATCCTGCCGCTGTTGACACCCGCATCCCACATGACCATCATGCGGTCTTCGAGTCCGGGCATCCCGTTGGGGATCTTCGCGAAGCTGGTCGTCCTGCCCTGTTCCTTGCCGGGACGGCGATAGGACGGGTCCTGTGCCTCGAATTCTGCCCACGGTTTGCCGGTCTTCGCCCAGTCCTGCCACGGGCCTTTCGAGCCTTCAAACCAGTAATCGCAGTGATCGGTGCTGACCACCTGAAGCGTTCCGTCACGCACTGCGCCCCACAGGATCTGCTGATCGTGCTTGGTGCGGATCGGCGGCGAACAGACGTATTTTGCGCCTTCAAAGTCCGGGGCCGCGAGATGTTCCTCCACCGTTGTGAAGAAGTACTGCACACAGGTTTCACCCATCACCGGATAGCCGAGCGCACGCCCACGCCGCAGCGCGTCGATGGCCGACTCGCAGGTCATGTGGACGACGTAGAGCGGGCAGCCGGTCAGCCCGGACATTACGACCGCGCGGTTGGTCGCCTCGCCCTCGATCTCCGGTGGACGTGATTCCGCGTGATATTTCGGCTCCACTTTTCCGGCGGCGATCAGTTCCGGTGTCAGCGTCGCTTCGACATCCCCGTTTTCAGCATGGACCATCACCAGCATGCCGTGATCCGCGGCCACCTGCATCGTCTTGAACAGCGTGCCGTCGTCGATCTGGAAGACGTTCTTGTAGGCCATGAACAGCTTAAGGCTGGTCACACCTTCATCCACCAGCGTCGGGATCTCTTCCAGTATAGTGTCGTTGAGGTCGGTCACAGCCAGATGGAAGCCGTAGTCGATCTGCGCGACCTGGGCCTTTTTGCGCCAGTAGTTCAGTCCATCGTGGAGCGTGCCGCCTTTAGGCTGGATCACGAAGTCGATGTGGCAGGTTGTCCCACCAAAGGCCGCGGCCTTGTGCCCGGTATCGAAGTCATCATTGCTGGTGGTATTGCCAAAGCCTTCCAGATCGAGATGCGTATGCACATCGATGCCACCTGGCATCAGATATTTGCCGGTGCAGTCCACCACATCGTGACCGTCTTCGCTGATATTCTGCCCGATCAGCGTAATGATTTCGCCTTCGACCAGCACATCCGCTTTGGTCATCTCGCTGGCGGTGATGATCGTACCGTTTTTGAATAACAAACCCATGATCGTCTGTCCCTTTATTTCAAACGCACTGACAAATCAATAATTTTTAATCTGCGTGTCGGGCAATGACTCTGCATCGCCCCGATTGATGCCTAATTCTGAAAGTGGGGAAGAATATGTTCGGCGTATTCCGCAACGATGCGTTCTTCTTCACCGCACATCAGGTAGATGTTGAACTGCGTCACGCCTGCCGCTTCGAGCTGCTTGAGCTTCTCGACATGCTGTTCCGGTGAACCGATGATCGAGAAGCTCTCGATCACATCATCACTGATGAAATCCAGATGGTCCGCGTCCTTGTTGGCGTGGTCGCGATAGTCGTACCCGTGGCGGCCTTTGATGTAATTCGTGAAGCTCTCCGGGATGGTCGGATCATCCATGCCGTACTTCTCGACGATGTCCGCCACGTGATTGCCGACCATGCCGGGGAACCAGCGGGTCTGCTCGCGGCCCTTTTGCATATCCCCGACCCAGACCGGCGCGGCGGCCATGATCTGGTAATTCGACATGTCACGGCCTGCGGCTTTCCCGGCGGCGATGGCACGATCCGCAAACCACTTGACGAGCGCCGGTTCACCCAACTGAATCACCAGGCCATCACCGGCTTCACCAGCGCCCTTGAGCGCTTTCGGCCCGTAAGCGGCGATCCATACCGGGACCTCATAGCCATCGGCCCAGGGGAGCTGGGCGGATGTATCATCATAATGGACTTCATCGCCGCGTATCAGGCCGCGCATGGCAGATGCGAATTCGACCATCCGCTCCACGGTCAGCGGCTTCTTGCCGAGCACGCGCCGCGAACTGTCTCCACGTCCGAGACCGATGTCGAAGCGTCCGCCGGACTGCTGGAGCAGGGTGGCGTACAGGCTGGCCGCAACGGACCATTCGCGCACGCCGGGATTGGTTACCAGTGGGCCGAAGCGCATCGTCTCGGTGTGTTCCATACACATCGCCATCGTGACGTAGCACTCGCGCCACAGCACATGCGAGTCAAAGAACCAGCCGTATTTAAAACCCGCGACCTCGGCCTGTTTGCAAAGCGCCACGGTGCGCTTTGGGCTGATGTCGCCTTTAAAGGTAATTGCAAAATCCATGCTGCCTCCAGTAAGTAGTGCTGCAACCTATAAATTTAGACTGACAATTGATCTGGAATGCAAGAGGTCAGAATATGCAGGGACGTGCAATGGCACGTGCGGTGCGCACCTTTGGACACGTCCCTACAGGCTGCTTCTCTGCCTTTTCCTGATCCTGATATCACGGACAGGGCAGGCCCTGTCCCTACACAAGGTCTTTTCTTACAGATCATTGAATTTCAGAATTTCTACAGTCACTGTGCAGACGCTGTGTGTTCCTGTCCGCAGCGGTCCAGTATGCGCTGGACCTGACGCACGTTGATCTTCGGCGCGGCGTCGGCGTAAAACTGCGCGGCGGTCTGCGCCAGTCGCTGCTGACCTTCCGCCGAGGTATCTGTGAAGTCGAGCGTATAACTTGCCTCATCAAGATCCTCGATCGGTTCCAGCGTGATCTCGACCACATATTCACGGCGTGCGCGTTCCAGCTTTGTCTGACGCTTTTCCGCCTCCGCCGCCTGCTGACTCAGTCCTGCCTGCTGATAGTATTCCTGAAAGTCACTTTCGAGCTGAATCGCAAAAGACAGCACGGAGCCAAACGAATTCAATGTGGCCATCGGTTACGTCCAGCGCTCGATGACGATTTTACGCTCAGTGAAGAACTCGATGGCGTCTGATCCCTGCCCGTGCAGGTCGCCGTAGAATGACTCTTTCTGTCCGCCGAACGGGAACGAGGCTGACGGCGCAGCGACGCCGATATTCACACCGATGTTGCCGGCCTTGACGCGGTACTTGAACTCACGCGCATGTTTGCCGCTGGTGGTGAAGATGCTGGCGGCATTCCCGTAACGGCTGCTGTTGACCAGTTCCACTGCTTCATCGAAGCTGTCGGCTTTCATCAGCG
This sequence comes from Chloroflexota bacterium, assembly GCA_023430545.1. Taxonomy (GTDB): domain Bacteria; phylum Chloroflexota; class Anaerolineae; order Aggregatilineales; family Phototrophicaceae; genus JAEZAF01. The sequence continues at coordinate 13,596 of JAEZAF010000219.1, read as the reverse complement.
CCAGTACCGGCCCGAAGATCTCGTCCCTGACGACCGTCATCTCCGGTGTGACATCCGCCAGAATGGTCGGCCCGACGAAGGCCCCTTCGTCGTAACCTTCGACATTGAGATTGCGGCCATCCAGCAGAATCTCGGCCCCTTCCTCGACGCCCTGTGTGATCATGCCCTCGATACGCGCTTTGGCCTGCGGGCTGATCACTGTCCCCATCTGTGCGGAAGCGTCCAGACCATAGCCGACGCGCAGATTTTTCGCATAGTTCACGAGTTCGGTCTTCATCGTGTCGTAGGCATCACCGACACCGACCGCGACTGCCGCCGCCAGACAGCGCTGTCCGGCGCATCCGAAGGCCGCACCCATGATATTTTTCACGCTGGCTTCCATATTGGCATCCGGCATGACGGTGATGAAGTTCTTCGCGCCGCCCTGCGCCTGTACGCGCTTGCCGTGCTTCGTGCAGGTCTCATAGACCAGCTTGGCGACCGGGGATGATCCGACGAATGACACGCCGATGATGCCGGGATGTTCCATGACGGCCATCGAGGATACCGTTCCACCCTGAACCAGATTGACCACGCCTTCCGGCAGATCGAGTTCATCGAGAAGCTGATAGACCAGCTCGGTGCTGATCGGTGTCTGCGGGGATGGCTTTACGATATAGGTATTGCCGCACACAATCGCCGTTGGCAGGAACCAAAGCGGCACCATCATCGGGAAGTTGAACGGCGTGATCGCGGCAAAGACCCCGGCGGGCTGGCGAAGGGTGGTTTCGTCGATGCCAGAGCTGACATCTTCCAGACCGTCACTGCGCATCAGGAAGGGGATACCGGTCGCGAAATCCACACTTTCGATGCCGCGTCGTACTTCACCGCGTGCCTCGTCGATAGTCTTACCGTTCTCCATGACGACGATCCGTGCCAGATCCTCGAAGTTCTCTTCCAGCAGCACCTTGAAGCGGTGCATGTACTGGGCGCGGTTCATGACCGGCGTGCTGCGCCATTCCTCGAAGGCTTCCTGAGCCGCCTGTACTGCACGATCGACATCGGATGCCGTCGATTCCGGGCATTCGGCCAGCACTTCACAGGTCGCCGGGTCGTACACCGGGATGTACTCGCTCGTGTCTGATTCAACCCATGTTCCGCCGATATAATTTTTAAGCTTTCGAGTCATAAATCCTCCTTAAACAAAACTATCGCAGCGTTGAAGGCTGCTTAAGGTGCAATATTCACAAACTTTTGTGGCGGGAGTTCTGATATTTCCATCAATGTGTTTCAGCGTGGATCGATCTAATCTCGATGGGTTCATCAGTGAGCGGTGGTGAACGATGCGATAGTGAACGATAAGGTAATTTAACACATCCGCAATTGTGAGACGAATTTTGAGTTTCCATGAGAGTAGGGTAAATTTTCGCGACAAAAATATTTTAACGGTGCCGTTTCTACGATGTTACAGGACGACGGCATCATCCCATGGAGACTTTTATGAGCAGTTCGGATGTGAATTCGATCCACCAGCGCTATAAAGATGTGATGTTTCCGGCGGCTGCGCCGTATCATGGCGATCACCCGATTGTGGTCGATCGCGCACAGGACCAGTATATCTGGGATGTAGAGGGCAGGCAGTATCTCGACTTCTTCGGTGGCGTGCTGACGGTTTCGGTCGGCCACTGCAATCAGGAAGTGACCGAGCGCACGATTGAGCAGCTGAAGAAAGTTCAGCACACCAGCACGATCTACATCAATGAAATCACCGTACGCCTGGCAGAAAAAGTTGCGGAACTGGCCCCCGGACGCCTTCAGAAAGTGTACTTCACCAGCAGCGGCACCGAGGCCAACGAAACCGCGATTCTCGCGGCGCGTATGTACACCGGCAATCCGTGGATTATCGCACTGCGCCACGCCTATTCAGGCCGTTCGATGACCGCGATGTCGGTCACGGCGCATGGATCATGGCGGCTGGGCGGCGTGGTGGACCCGTATATCCGCCATGTGCGCAACCCCTATACCTTCCGCGCCCCGGTCGGGCTGACACCGGAGCAGTTGGTTGACCTGTGCGTGCAGGATCTTGAAGAAACCATTGCCACCACCACCGATGGCCGGATTGCGGCCTTTATCGCGGAGCCGATTCAGGGTGTGGGCGGCTTCATCGTCCCACCGGCGGATTACTTCGAGCGGATCGCGCCGATTGTCCGCAAGGCGGGCGGTGTGTTTATCGCGGATGAAGTGCAGACGGGCTGGGGCCGCACCGGTGACAAATGGTTCGGCATCGAGCACTGGGGTGTGGAGCCGGATATCATGAGCTTCGCCAAAGGCATGGCGAACGGCTCTCCGATTGGCTGCACGATCACCACGCCAGAAATCGCGGACGCTCTGAAGGGTGCGACCTTCGCCACCTTCGGTGGAAACCCGGTCACGATGGCGGCAGGCCTGGCGACCATCGAATATATGGAAAAACATGACCTGAAGACCAACGCTGCTGTACAGGGTGCGGCGCTGCGGGCCAGACTGGAAGAATTCCAGTCGGAGTTCCCGTTTATCGGCGAAGCACGCGGTATGGGGCTGATGCAGGCGCTTGAGATCGTCAGGCCCAACAGCATCGAGCCGGACCCGGAGCGCACACTGGCGCTGATGAACGCCGCCAAGGAACACGGCCTGCTGATCGGCAAGGGCGGCCTGTATAACAATGTGATTCGTATTTCACCACACCTCAATCTCAGTTCAGATGATCTTCAGACCGGGATGGAGCTGCTGGCAAGGGCACTGGTGGAAGTTTCCTAGCCAGTTAAGGTTATGCACTGACGCTTATGGATCAATCACTGCCCCGTACTGAAACTGAAACAGACCCGGTTGCCGCGCTGCAACCTTCAGGTCTGCGGCGTATACTGCCGGTGCTGCTGTGTATCGGGGCAGGGCTGATTCTGCTGATGGTCGGGGCCGCGTATCGCGGCCTGCCACATGATGCCCCGCTGCTGACCGACTCGACACTGGCGGAACTCTCACTCTGGGTGACGGATCAGGCCGCCGATGAGGATGCCGCTTCGTTTCTGGCAGGGCTGGCACGACCACGCTTGACCGGGGATGAAGATGCGGACCTGACGACCGCGCTGAACTTCATGCAGTCCGGTGTGTTTATCTGGTGCGTGGCGGCGGCGCTGTTTATCGCGCTTGGCATCATCGGCATCGTGTCACAGGCCAACTGGACGCGTCCGGTACTGGTGCTTGGCCTGATCGGGCTGGATGTGCTGCTGTTTCTGATCCCGCCACTGGCGGGTGACGGTACCGTGCCGCTGATTCTGCTCGGCATCACCTTACTGCTGGCGGCGCTGCTGTTTGCCCCCGGGCCGGTGAGCAAAGCGGTCGGCTTTTTTGTCGTCATTTCGACCATCTTCATCGTCTGGGAAGTGGGTAAGTCACTGGCCGCTTCGATCAATTACGCCATCACGCTGCCTCAGCAGAGCTGGACGTATAACGCCTATCCCACCCTCGAAGATGCGCTTGCCGCGCTAGATGCGGAAGAGATCAGGGCGGTGATTGCTGATGAAAACGACTTCGAAGCGATTATGCCAGCGTATCCGGGTGCCGGTGCAGACGCCGAACTCCAGTTCCCTGACCTGCGCTATCTGAGTCGTATTCAGTTACAGGAACAGGTCGCCATCTTCCCGCTGACACCTTCCATGCCCGGACGCCTCAGCATTTCCGTGCGCAGTGAGGACGCCGGCCAGATCACGCGGCCCGGTCAACTGCTTGACGGGACGGTCGGCGCGGTCGAGGGCGACTTCGCGGTAGATCGCTATCTGGCGCTGCCGCGTCAACTGGTGCTGGTGAACCTTCAGATCCTCAATGACCTCAATCTGCCACATTTGCAGTCGATTGCGGAAGCCTTTTTGCAGCCAGCGCGTCGCAATGGTGAATTCCTGCTGACGCGTATTCTGGGCGAGGCAGGGCTGTACACATGGCGCGAGGCGGCCTTTGGTTTTGTGATCGGTACCGCCCTCGGCCTGCTGCTGGGGACAGGCTTCGCTCATTCGCGGCTGATGGAACGGGCGCTGCTGCCGTATGTCGTCGCCTCGCAGACTGTGCCGATTCTGGCGATTGCGCCGATGGTCGTGATCTGGTTAGGCGCGAGTTTCATGTCAGTTGCTGTGATCGCCGCCTATATCACCTTCTTCCCGGTGACGATCAACACCCTGCGCGGCCTGCGATCCCCTAACCCGACCGCCGTTGAACTGATGGACTCCTATGCCGCAAGCTGGTGGACGAAACTGTGGAAACTGCGCTTTCCGGCGGCGCTGCCTTACATTTTCTCCGCGCTCAAGGTCTCGGCGACATCCAGCGTGGTCGGCGCGATTATCGGTGAGCTTCCGTCCGGTATTGGCGATGGACTGGGCCGCGCCATTCTGGACTTCAGTTCTGATTACAGCATGATCTCAACACCGAAGCTGTGGGCCGCGATTGTCACGGCAGCATTTGTCGGTGTGGTCTTTTTTATTGCCGTAAGCCTGATCGAACGGGTGGTGCTGCGGCGTTACATTCGGAGTAGTGATTAGCGATGGCAGTCGAACCAGTGACCGAAGCCCCAACCACAGCCGTGATTTCGGCCAGAAATCTGAACAAGGTCTTTGAGACCGCTGGCAGCGAACCGGTGATCGCCCTTCAGAATATCAATCTCGATATTCGGGCGGGCGAATTTATCTCGCTGATCGGGCCGTCAGGCTGTGGTAAAAGCACACTGCTGCGCCTGATCGGGGATCTCACCAAGCCGTCGCAGGGGAGTCTGCTGGTCAATGACAAGAATCCGCATCAGGCACGGCTGGACCGTGATTACGGTGTCGTATTTCAGGCAGCGACGCTGTACGAATGGCGCACGGTGATCCAGAACGTGCAGCTTCCGCTGGAGATCATGGGCTATCCGTCGCGGGAACGCAAAAGCCGTGCGATGGAGATGCTGAAGCTGGTCGAGCTGGAGAAGTTCGCCAATCATCGTCCGTGGCAGCTTTCCGGTGGGATGCAGCAGCGTGTCTCGATTGCACGGGCACTGGCATTCGAGCCGTCGATCCTGCTGATGGATGAGCCGTTCGGCGCACTGGACGAATTCACCCGTGAGCGCATGAACATGGAACTGCTCGGTATCTGGCAACGCACCGGCATTACGATTATCTTCGTGACACACAGCATCGCCGAAGCGGTGTTCCTGTCGTCGCGGATCGTCGTCATGTCTCCGCGTCCGGGGCGGATCACACAGGTCGTCGAGAACACGGTCGGGTATCCCCGCGTATTCGAAACCCGCGAGACGCCGGAATTCTTTGCCAAAGTGACCGAAGTGCGCGAACTGCTGCGCGATGCCCACGAAATCGGTGACCGTGATGAGGTCGAGGTCTAGGCGATGGCGCAGCCGGTGACTTCACGCACGCTTCCCCGGTCGTTTCTCACCTCCGGCTTTGACCGCCTGCGCTTTTACGCGCCGACGATCCTGATTGCCGTCGCCGTGCTGGTGATCTGGGAAGTGGCGGTTACGCTGCTCAATATCCAGCAGTTTCTGCTGCCCAAGCCGAGCGCGATTTTCGCCGAACTGGTACACGAGATTCAACTGGCGTTTGAGCGTAAATCAATTCTGTTTGAAGCAGCGGGTGCGACCCTGTGGGAAGCGGTCGGCGGTTTTGTGATTGGCTCCATCAGCGGGATACTGGTTGCGCTGGTGACGGTGCGCTGGGTGATCGTCAATCAGGCGCTGATGCCGTTTGCGATTGCTGCTAACTCCGTCCCGATTATCGCCTTTGCCCCGATCATGAATAACTGGTTCGGGCTGACGAATCCCGCCTCCAAGATGGCGATTGTCGCGATCATTGTCTTCTTCCCGGTGATGATCAACACCGTACGCGGCCTGACGCTGATCGATGCATCACAGCTTGAGCTGATGCACTCCTATGCCGCGAAGCCTGCACGCATCCTGTTCGACCTGCGCATCCCCAACGCGCTGCCATATCTTTTCAGTGCGCTGCGCGTCGCCAGTTCTCTGAGCGTGATCGGCGCGGTCGTTGGCGAGTTCTTCGGCGGTCCGCGTGCGACACTCGGTGTTTTCATCACGCAGGAAGCCGCCGGATTCAACTATGCACGGGCATGGACGGCGATCATCCTCGCCTCGCTGATCGGGATTTCGTTCTATCTGCTGGTGCTGTTCGCCGAACGGCGCATCATGCCGTGGCATGCCTCCATGCGGGAGAGCAGTTAACACCGGTTTATTAACACCGAAATTCGTGACAACGCCTGTGTTATCCGCGTGATGTGTCATCTTGTGGGGCCTTGTCCCGCATCTGACCTTGATCTCACCGCAACCCTCACTACACAGATCGCGTACTAGACTCCATAATGACGAATCCGGAGGGTATCAGAATGCCTGTTTCAACGAGATGGAGTGATCCGCGTAAAACCTCACTGCTGCTGACCTTCACCGCGCCGTGGACATGGGAAGAGTACGAAGTGGTCAGCCCCGACATTGACGCGGCGCTGGCAAGTGTTCCGCATGTTGTCGATCTGGTGATCGATGTGACGCTGGCCGGAGAACTGCCCGATGAAGCGTTCCAGCGGCTGGCGAACTCCTATGCAGACCCGACGCCGAATCTGGGGCAGTATATCTTCGTCGGCGCGACTGATGAGTTCAGAATGCTGTTCGAGGCGGTCGATCGTTATTACACGGCGCTCGGCGGCGAACTCGATTACAGCTTTGTCCCCGCGCCGGATGACCGCGTGGTCGTTTAACGGCTTGTTTAACGGCTGGATGTGCTTCCGATGATCTGACAGGGATGGCATCGCTTACGGGTGATGCCTTCCCTGTTTCTGTCTGTTCCCCTTTGTGTGCCTCCCTCAATCAGCAAAATAGTGAAGATAACGCAAAAATTCGTTATTCTTTCAGACAGTTTTACACATGTGATCATGTGTGGAATCAGGTCAAAGTATTCGGTTATGTTTCTTTTTGCACCATTAAGGAGATTTTATATGAAAGCGTCTCTTCGTTTGTTCATCCTGTGCGCGCTTGTGATCGGGATGTTCTCCGGTGCAGCGCTGAGCGCACAGGAAGAGGAATTAACCCCTGTGAGCCTTCAGCTACAGTGGGTCGCGCAGTCGCAGTTTGCGGGTTACTTCGCGGCGAAGGATCTTGGATTTTACGAAGAAGAGGGCCTCGATCTGACCATCCTCGAAGGAGCGGTTGAAATCGTGCCACAGCAGGTGGTGGCATCCGGCGGGGCGGAGTTCGGTATCGCGTGGGTTCCGAAGGTGCTGGAATCCAATGAGCAGGGTGTCAATCTGGTGAATATCGGGCAGGTCTTCCAGCGCAGCGGGACGCTTGAAGTCTCGTTTGTGGATACCGGCATCGAATCAGTCGAGGATTTCGCCGGGATGCGCATCGGTACATGGGGTTTCGGCAACGAACATGAACTGTTCGCCGCGATGCGTGCCGCCGGGATCGACCCGGAAAACCCGGATGATGTGACCATCGTCCAGCAGCCGTTCGATATGTCACTGCTGATCAACGGCGAAGTCGATGCCGCTGAAGCCATGACCTACAACGAATACGCGCAGGTGCTGGAGCAGATTAACCCCGAAACGGGCGAACTGTATCAGCCGGAAGACCTGAACGTGATCGACTTCAACGAAGTCGGCACCGCCATGCTTCAGGATCATGTGTTCGCCAACGCGGAATGGCTGGCAGAAGAAGGCAATGAGGAAATCGCGATTGCCTTCCTGAAGGCGTCCTTCCGTGGCTGGGCGTACTGCCGCGATAACTTCGACGAATGCGTCGAAATCGTGCTGGATAACGGCTCGACCCTCGGTGAAAGCCATCAGGCGTGGATGCTGAATGAGATCAACAAGCTGATCTGGCCGGCACCCGCTGGCATCGGCCTGATGGACGAGGAACTGTGGGCACAGACCGTCGCCGTCGCGCTGGAAGGTGAGGTTATCACCGAAGAGCCGTCCGAGGAAGCCTATCGCACGGATCTGGCGCAGGCGGCACTCGATGCGCTGGCCGAAGAGTATCCTGACCTCGACCTGACAGGCGAGGAATGGGAAGCGATCGAAGTCGAACTGCGCGAGGGCGGTGAATAACCGCACCCGCAAATCGATAAACAAAACACAAATGCCCGCCGAGATCGCTCAGGGGGCATTTGTGTTTATGGGGCGATAGCAGCCCCTACGCAGCTTCTAGTTCTTCCTCATCGTCCCCGATGGCTTCTGTATTTGTCTTGTCCACGGAGGTGGAGGTGTTTGTCAGCAGATGCCCGACCTGAACATTGGTCAGGCCGTGGGTGGTCTTTTCCCAGTAGAATGGGTTGCGGATCAACTGCCACAGCCCTTTATAGGCGGCGATGGAGTGCAGCACCCAGTAGATCGGATTGGTCAGCGCGAACAGGAAGAAGCGGTACTGTTTGCGGTTGAGCGACGCGATCGCGTTCAGGAAGATCGCCACGCCGTTACCGAAGATCAGGCTGAAGAAGGCGAAATCCCATACCCATCCCTGAAACAGAGTCGACATCCATGCGGGGTGGAACAACTGCCAGATCAGGAAGAAGCTCCACATGATCGGGTTAATCAGGAATACCCAGACCGTGCCACCGATCAGCATCTGATAGCTCAGCCAGTCCTTGAGGCCGATGCGCTTCAGCAGCGTCAGCGGTTCGCGGTTGTGGACCAGCCACGTCTGCATATAGCCCTTGATCCAGCGGCTGCGCTGGCGAATCCAGTTGCCGGTTTTCTTGTTGGCTTCCTCGAAGGTGGTTGACTGTATCACACCGACCGTGTAACCGTTGGCCGCGGCGCGGATGCCGAGGTCGGCGTCTTCGGTCACGTTATAGGGGTCCCATGCGCCGAGGGTGCGCAGTTTCTCCATATTGAAGTGGTTACTGGTGCCGCCCAGCGGGATCGGCAGGCCCATCTTGTCGAGGCCGGACAGGATATAGTCGAACCAGTAGGTATATTCCAGCGTGAACATGCGCGTCAGATAATTTTCGTCCGCGTTGAAGTAATTCAGGGCGGCCTGTACGCAGATCAGGCTGTCATCGCCTTTGCGGAAGGCGGCCACAGCCTTGCGAAGCTGATCCGGTTCCGGGATGTCCTCGGCGTCATAAATCGTGACGTATTCGCCACGGCAGAAGTTCAGGCCGTAGTTGCAGGCTTTCGGCTTGGTCTTGGGATGGCTGGTCGGGACGATGATGAAGCGGAAATAGGCGGGTGGGGCGGCGGCCTTCGCTTCCGCAATGGTTTCAAGATCGTCTTCTTCCAGCAGCAGCAGCACGTCCAGCTTTTCGTGCGGATAATCCATGTTTGCAAGCGCCCGCAGCAGATGCGGCACGACCTGCGGCTCCTTGTACACCGGCACAAGGATGCTGTAGACCGGCAGTTCTTCATCCGGGATGGCGCGGATGTCCGGTTTGATGGCGCGTTTTTCGCGGTAGAGACCCACCAGTGTGATCATCAGGCGGAAGCCGATGCCGATCATGTAAAGCACGCTGATCAGCACGACCATGATCGTCAGAGCAAGCATGGTATCCACCAGCAGGCCGACGATGAATCCGCCGAACAGCAGTCCGAACAGCGCAATCTGCCAGCGGGTGAAGACCTTGGAGGCCGACTGGCGCGGGTTGCTTTCCTTTAGCGCATTGACCGCGTTGTGCAGGAACTGTTCCTCGAACGCCCGCTTCAGCATGACTTTGATGTCGCGTTCGGTACCCACCAGCGGGATGACTTCGGCATCGGGGGCCTGTTCGCGCACCCACTGTTCCAGCCGTGCATCGTTCGGGTCAACCGTCAGCACGGTGACAATGCCGGAAGTCCATTGCAGCGGGATGAACAGATAGCGCGACATCAGCGCCGGGTCAAAGCGGCGGATGAACTCAAGATCGTAGACGAAATACTCGGTATCGAGGATCGCTGAGGCGTACAGGCTGGAAGAGACTTCCGCGAGGCTGCCGGCATAATCCTTCAGGTTGATGGCGTCGAAAGCGGCCAGAATATCACGCAGAGGCGTCTTACGGCTCTGGTTGATGCTCAGTGCCTGTTGGGCAAGGTCTTTGGAGAGTTCACCGCGAGATACAAGCTGCTCCAGCGTCGCGATTTCGTGGTCACTCCAGGTGGTCGTGGCAAGTTCGGCTTGTGTAAACATTTGGCTCCACAGTAGACAGGGCAGGCGAATTTCTGCCACTGCTTACATATTAAGTGAAGAGTTAATTTCGAAGTGTTAACGTTCTTCATGTTATGACAATGATCCAGCCCAGAGGTGACAGATGGCGACCGCCTTTGCAGCAGCAGCAGCGTGAAAAAAAATTGCTGCTGCAAATGTTCCTCTCAAAATGGTCGGTGGTTGCAGCAAATGCGCTGTAAGTTGATGCCTGTAGCAGCTTGTTGCTGCTGCTGCTGCCGCACGAAAAAAAAGTGCTGCTGCAACGGGGTGATGCAGGGGCCGTCCGCAAAACCTACAAAGCGAGATGTTAAGGTGCAAGGTCTGGTGCAGGAAACTTACAGTGTAGCACGGATGTTCGGATTGTGCGGTTCGGATTTTCAAACGAAGTGGACCAGAATTCCGAGGAAGGGGTGGCCCCATTATGCACCAGGTTCAGGGACATGTCTGGCAATTAGTTTACGGGCTGACGGCTGACAGAGCGCCATTGCGCGCAATGCGGCCCTGTCCGCGCCGGAATCCAATTTCCAAACGGCCTTAAAGGGATTTCACATTGAAGCCTGATGGAAAGCGGTGGGGTACAATCGGACCTCTTTGTCCCCAGCACCGCATTTTCGGAGTTCAACCATGAAGATTCAACTTGAAAGCGACTCGAATCCCGAGGATGTGCAGCGAGTCCGGGATGGACTGGAAAGCTATAACCGCGAAAAGGTCGAGTTTCATGCTCACCAGCATCTGAACATTTTCGTCCGAAATGAGGAGAATCAGATCATCGGCGGTCTGCTGGGGGGGACGTTCTGGAACTGGTGTCATGTCGATATTCTGTGGCTCGATGAAAGCATTCGTCACGGTGGCTACGGTTCCCAACTGCTTCAGATGGCAGAAGAAGAGGCCGTGCGGCGCGGCTGTATCGCCATCTTTCTGGATACGATGAGCTTTCAGGCACCGGAATTTTATAAAAAGCAGGGGTATGTCGAGTGGGGGCGGCTGGACGACTTCCCAATCGGCAGCCAGCGTATTTTTCTGCAGAAGCGCCTGACAGATCAGCATGGGGATAAATAAAACCCTCGCGCTCACAGTGAAGGCGAGGGTTATGGTGCTGGGTGTGAGCTAACCGTTGACTACTGGCTCCGATTGTCGGCAAGCACTGGCACGATAATCGAGGTGTAGACGTCGGCCTGTGGACTGCTGCCGTGAGCGTGCAGGATGAATTCGACGAAATTCTGATACTCAACCGGCAGCGTCATCGTGAGTTCTCCACTCGGCGGCAGATGTTCCTTGATGAGATCGTATCCCGCTTCGGTGGCGCGACTGCGGCTGATTGAGAACTGCTCCTCCGGCCCGACGCCGGTCACGTTCCAGCGGAGTGTCACGGTCCCACCCGGTGCAACGGCGTTCGGGCTGGCAGTCAGTACGGCACCCTGTGTCACCGGTACCGGCAGGCTGAATTGCAGCACGCGGTCGGGAAAGCTGGGATCGCGGATCTCGTTACCATTGGCATCCATCGCAATCAGGATGAACAGCGCCTGCGGACTGTACTGTGGCCCCAGGGGCGGGACAGCGATGCTGCCAGTCCCGGACAGGCGCTCGTAGTAGCCGCCAGCGGTACCGTCCTGCTGATTCCATACGATGTTGACGAATGGGACGTTGGTCGTCTGCCATTCCAGCGTATGGACGCCGCCGATGATGTTGGTGCGGAAGTAGTTGATCTGCGGAAGCTCCGACAGCGGCGGACGCGAGATTACCACCCGTGCATGTGAGTAACGGTACATGTTCATACTGCTGCGGTAGGCGTAGGCGACGATCTTCCCGTCAAGCTGATCGGGGACAACCCATGTGGCGGATGCGCCATCCGCCGGGAACGGGTCTTCTGCCAGCATCTCTGAGAATTCCATCTGTTCATTGAGCAGCATGAACTGGACGAAGGCAGCATCCGTGGGTGCGCCATCCCAGACCAGCGTCACGGTTGCGCCGCGATCCAGTTCCGCGATACCTGATGCTCCCTGTACAAACGGCAGGATGTTGACCACGCCGACTGCGTCCGGTAAGGGCGTCGAGGTGGACGTGACCGGGGCAGGTGTCGCCACCGGGCCGGGGACGTACAGCTTCTGCCCGACGATGATGGTATTGGCATTGGGCAGGCAGTTGGCCTGAGTCAGAATGGCGACGGTCGTGTTAGCGCGGCGGGCGATGTTACTCAGCGTATCCCCACGGACGACAACATACGTCGGCCAGTCGGTGCGCATCTGGCAGCCTGCCAGTGTTGGGACATTCGCTACCGGTGTCGCTTTGACCGGCGTCAGGGTGACAGTTGGAGTGGGCGATGGCTGGACGGTGACGACGGGAGTCGACGGCTTCGGCGTCAGGAATGCTGTGTCGAGGTTGAGGGTCAGGCTGCATCCTGAAAACAGTATCAGCAGGACGAGCATGACTGGCAGCAGGTATTTCTTCATGATGGTGACTCCGATGATTGATCCTTGCTGTTACTGTATGCGAGTCGGGTCTAGGGATCTTCAGCCGAGGTGGTGAATGTCGTCTCCGACTTTAGTCGTAGCGCGTCTCCACCCGAATCACGAGGGGGCGCTGTTGCAAGTACGCTTCAATCAGAGTCATCAGCAAAAAGCCAATAAAAAACAATCACAACACCGGGATACCGGTACAGGAAATTTTTACGATGACGATTTTAAACACCCGCTTCCACCACCCGCTGTACGGTGATGATGTGATCAACCTCAGCATCACCGATATTCTTGATACGCAGTACACAGGGCAAATCGTCACCGGCCTGTCGAGTGACGACCCGAAGAAAGCACTGCCGTTCGCTTTCACCGAGGACCTGCGACTCTTCATCCTGACAACGCCGCGTGACGGCCTCGATACCCACATGGACGGCCTGCGCCGTATGAGTTTTCACGTCGCCTGCCCGACCCTCACGCAGGACAGCCGTCAGGTCATCCGCCTGACCGGGGACTGGAAGCGCGTCAGTGAGCGTGATTACGCCGAAGCCGTTGCGACCATGTCCCGCCGTTTCCCGTCCTTTGAAACGATGCTCGGCAGCTTTGCCACTTACGAGGCACGACCGGTGCGGCTGCACGTCCTCCATGCCGAGCAGGTGCTGCTGCGAGATGCGGCCATGTTCGGCGGCGAACCACTGAGCCTCGATGTGCTGCGGCTTCGTCTGCCGGATGTATCCCTCGCCTGTGCGTCACCCTGTGCTGTGGCGATGGCCGCCAGCTAGCGTCGGTGTATCAATAGTGGCTGGAAGAATCCGGCCCCATATGCACCAAGTTAAGCAGATTACACGCTCGAAATTAGGCTGCCAAGACCCCCACCTAAATCCTCCCCCGTTGACAGGGGAGGACTTTTTATCCACCCGTTAAACCTGCTTTTCTCCCTTTCCCTCGCAGCATCTGACGAATGCTTTTCTC
>JAEZAF010000038.1 GCA_023430545.1 Chloroflexota bacterium | reverse complement strand
CAGAAACACGTCAAACGATGAAGTGAAGTTGATGTCATGTCTTCAACCGCTTCGCTTGCGGGGTATAACCCTATGACGGTCTTTGGGGTCTATCCCTACACCGTGTAACACCTGCCCTGTCCGCTGTAAATATCTGAACCGAAAATTAAATACCTACCTTTGAAAAGGGGACACAGCCTCGCCCTTACTAAAATGCGATAAAAATAACTGCTGAACAGCATTAGCCTCTAACGCTGTATATTTCAATAAATTGCGATTTCGCAAAAGGTATAACCTACAGTGGCACGGATTAAACTGGTCTATATTGGCGGAGGCAGCACCCGCGCCCCCGGTACCATGGCCTCGCTCATCGAGCAGGGCGAAAATTTTCAGGGTTCAGAAGTCGTACTGGTCGATCTTGAGCCGGAGCGTCTCGGCATTGTGCAGACGATCTCGGAGAAGCTGATCGCGCATAAGGGGCTGGATATGCGCGTCTCGGTCACCATGGACCGGCGCGAAGCCTTTGCAGACTGCGACGCCGTGCTGACCAGCTTCCGTCCCGGCGGATTCGAAGCACGCTATCTGGACGAAAGCATCCCGCTGAAGCATGGCGTCATCGGGCAGGAGACGCAGGGGCCGGGCGGATTCTTCATGGCGCTGCGCTCGATTGCCGTCATGCAGGGCATCATCCGCGATATGGAAGCGGTGTGCCCGGGGGCGATGCTGTTCAATTACACCAATCCGGTCAATATCGTGTCGGAGGCGGTGTCGCATCACACCGATATCCCGGTGATCTCGTTCTGCGAAGGGCCGATTGTCTTCCCGCGAGAGATCGCTTCATATGCCGATCTCGACCCGGATCTGATGGACGCGGTGATGATCGGCATTAATCATAATAGCTGGACGGTGCGCCATCAGTACGACGGCCAGAATGTGATCCCGCTGTTGCAGGCGGCGTATGAGCGCAGGTCGCAGGATGGAACGCTCAGTGCGTGGGGACGCCGTTATCTGCATATCGCCTCGGTGATGGAGTCGATCCCGGCATCGTACTACCTTTACTACTACTTCAGGGACGAGATTTTGCAGGAGCTTCAGGCCAGGCCGACGACCCGCGCTCAGGACATCGTGGCGTCGATCCCCGATTACTGGACGCACTACCGTGAGCAGGCAACCCGTGATGTGCCTGTGCTGGACCCGAAGCGCTCTCGCGGTGGGCTGCACGAACTGGAACTGGCGCTGGATGCGATGGACGCGATCTTCAATGACCGTAACGAAGTGCTGCCGGTCAATGTCCCCAATCGCGGCGCACTGTCTGATTTTCCTGATGACCGCGTGGTCGAAGTCCCCGCGCTGCTGAACCGGCACGGCGCACAGCCGCTGGTCTGTGATGCGCTGCCGCCGCAGGTGGTCGGAATCACACAGATGCTGGCGGAATATCAGGCGCTGGCGGCGGAAGCGGCATGGAATGGGAACCGTCAGCAGGGGGTCCAGGCACTGGCGAGTAATCCGCTGGTCCTCTCCCTGACCAAAGCCGAGGCCCTGTATAATGACATGGCAGCAGCCCATCAGGATTATCTGCCGGAACGACTGCTGCACTAAACCGATCATCGGCAGATTGAGGGAATGCGTTGACAGATTTTGTTTTGGGTGTGGACGGCGGCAATACAAAGTCGCTGGCCTGTATCGCCCGGTCAGATGGCACGATTGTCGGCTATGCGCGGGGTGTGTGCAGCGATATTTACGCCTATCCATCCGCCGATATGGCGATTGCCGAGATCAGTCGGATTGTCGATGAGGCGCTGGCGATGGCCGGTCTCTCACGCGATGCGATTCAGTCGGCGTGCTTCAGCCTTGCCGGGGCCGACTGGCAGGAAGACTACGACGATCTCAATACCATGCTGCGTGCTGAAAATCTCGGTCGTCAGCAGACGATTGTGAATGATGCGATCGGGGCGCTGCGGGCCGGTTCCCCGGATGGCACCGGCATCGTGGTCGCCTGTGGGACGGGCGCAGTCGTCGCTGCCCGTAAAGCCGAGGGGCAGTTCTGGCACAGCAGCTTCTGGCAGGAGCCGATGTGCGGGCGCACGCTGGCGAATCTCACGCTGCGGGCAGTATATCGCGCGGAGTTGGGGATTGATCCACCGACTGCGCTGACGGAAGGCGTGCTGGAATTCTTTGATCTGCCGACGGTAGAAGCCGTGCTGCACCGTCTGAATTCTCGCATCGAGACGCCGCCGCCGTTTGCACATCTGGCAAAGCTGACGGTCGTCCTGATGGATGCCGCCCAGCAGGGGGATGCGACCGCGCTGGCAATCTGTCATGATCACGGGATAAAACTCGGTGAGTATGCCTGTGTCGCGGCGCATAAGGTGGGGCTGGATGCTTCAGCCGCGATCCCGTTGGTGTTTCTCGGTGGGGTGCTGCGCCACGTCTGCCCGGTGATCCGGCAGACCGCCGCTGATTATGTCCGCCAGTCTTACCCGCAGGTCGAGACGATCACCCATCCACTGGAGCCAGTTGCCGGGGCGGTGTTACTTGCACTGGAAGCGGCACAGATCACCGTGACCGACACTGTGCAGGACAATCTGGTGCGCACGCTGCCGTCGTCCGAGTTTTTCCACACTGCGCACCGTCCGGGGATGTCGTCTGGGTAGTGACACGCTTTCAAAGGTGTGTCAGGTGCGCGGCTGGGTAGTATCGATCCCCATCACGACGAAGGCGTAATCCTGCGGAAAGGTTGGTGCGCCGAGGCTGTGCAGCAGGCTGAAGACCTGTGCGCGGTGATCGGTCGCATGGTTGATGACGTGTAACAGCACCTGCCAGACGTGGAACGGGCCGTCATAAACCCGCATCAGGTTGTCGTCGGTCAGTGCGTCCAGATAAGTCTGGATCTCCGCCTCGACCTGATCCCACTTCTCGCGCAGTTGTTCGCGTGTCGGGTAGTAGACGGGGTTGATGAACCCCGGCACCTCGGCACCGCGCAGTCCGGAGAACCACCGATCCTCGATATTCATCAGATGCACCATCTGGTTACGGACCGAGCCGACAGAGTAATCGGAATTCTGAAGATACTGTTCCGCTGTCAGGGTCATCACGCTGTGAGTCCACAGCCGCCGGTTCAGCGTAAAGTGATAGGTATACAGTTCGCGGATTTGGGCAGCCCCAATCATCATGAGCACCTTTCGGAATGTCCCATCAGCATCACCCGTCAGCTCGTAAATCTCAGATGCGAAGGGCGGTTGATCAATCATAGCAGGAGGCCCCGCTGCTGACATCCGTATTGTGAAAAAATGGCCTTATTTCACTAGTGAGGAATCGAACTTCGCGCTAAAGTATGGATGTATCAAAATGCCGCCACCCTTTTTTGTGCATCACTGGGAGCGCTCCCATCGAATGGATTTTTAAGGAAGGTTATAAGGAAAATGCCAGAAGCTCTGCCTATCGCCGTACAGCTTTACAGTGTGCGGAACGAATTAGAAAAAGACCTCGAAGGGACCATCGAGCGGCTTGCCGCCAAGGGTTTCCTCGCGGTCGAAGGTTTTGGTTATGAATTTGAAAAAGTTGCCGCCGCCTGCAAGCATCATGGCCTGAAGGTGTGCAGCACGCACGGGCCGGCCCCGGTCGGCGAGAACCGCGCAAAGTCGAAGGCGATGGTACAGGCCTTCGATACAGGTCGCCTGCTGGTCCCATGGCTGCCTGCGGAGCGCTTCGCCTCGGCCAGCAGCGTGCAGGAAGTCGTCGATATGCTGCGTGAGAGTGCAGACGCGGCGGCGGAAGACGGTTACGAACTCGGCTATCACAACCATGATTTCGAGTTCCAGCCGGTAGAGGCCAGCACAGGCTATCATTATCTGCTGGACCGGCTCGATCCGCGCGTCTTCATCGAACTGGACACCTACTGGGCACAGGTCGCGGGTCAGGATCTGGTCGAGCTGGTGCAGCATCTGGGCACACGCCTGAAGCTGCTGCACATCAAGGACGGTCAGGTCAATCCGGCGAAGCCGATGAGCGCTGTCGGTGATGGTGTGATCGCGTGGGCACCGGTTTTTGAAGCAGCCACCTCGGCTGAATGGGCGATTGTCGAACTGGACGAGTCGGCCACTGATATGATGGAAGCAGTTGAAAAGAGCTACGATTATCTGATTGGGGCAGGTCTGGCATATGGCAACCTCTGATAAAGTTTACAAAATCGGTATGATCGGCACGGGCAATATTGCACCGGCCTATATGAAGGGGACGGAACGCTTCCCTAATGTCGAAATCGTAGCGTGCGCTGATGTTGATCTGGATCGCGCCCAGGCCTTCGCCGAAAAAGTCGGCATCCGCGCCCTGACGGTCGATGAACTGCTCAATGATCCCGAAATCGACATTGTGCTGAACCTCACCATCCCGGCGGCTCATGCGGATGTCAGCATCGCAGCGCTGAATGCCGGGAAGCACGTCTATACAGAAAAGCCGCTGGCGATTTCGGTCGAAGACGGTCAGCGTATCCTCGATGTCGCGAAGGAAAAGGGCCTGCTGGTAGGCTGCGCACCAGATACGGTGCTCGGCGGCGGCATCCAGACCTGCCGTAAGCTGATCGACGAAGGCGCGATTGGTACCCCCGTCGGCGCAACGGCGTTCATGGGCAGCTCTGGTCCGGAGAAGTGGCACCCGAATCCGTTCTTCTTCTTCGAAGAAGGCGCTGGCCCGATGCTGGATATGGGACCGTACTATCTGACCACGCTGGTCACACTGCTCGGCCCGATTGAGCGGATTGCAGGCGCGGCGCGTATCTCGTTTACCGAACGCGTCGCGGGTCATCCGTCCATTCAGGGGCAGAAGATCGGTGTGACAACCCCGACCTATTTCTCCGGTGTGGCGGAGTTTGCATCCGGCCCCATCGGGACGATCACCATGACGTTCGACGTCTGGAGCCATCGGATGCCGCGTATCGAGATCTACGGCTCCAACGGAACGTTAAGCGTGCCGGACCCGAATAACTTCGACGGCGTGGTGCAGATCTGGACACCAGAGACGAAGGAATGGCAGGACATCCCGCTGACGCACGACGGCACAGTGCTGCGTGGGACAGGGCTGGCGGATATGGCTTACGCGATTGAAAATCAGCGTCCGATGCGTGCCAGCGGCGAACTTGCCCAGCATGTGCTGGAAGCGATGCTGGCCTTCAGAAAGTCGGCGGATACCGGCGTGCATGTCATCCTTCAGAACCGGGTCGAACAGCCTGAAGCCATCCCGGTCGGGGATATTGAGACAGTGCTGGCGCAGTAACAGTCAGGCTGACATAAAGGGAAATTACAACGGCCACTCATCTTTGAGTGGCCGTTTATGTTCAGGTTGCAGGCTCTGTGCGGGACCGATCCCTCCCTACTTAATACGCGACGGGCATGGCTTCCATGCCGCGCACCAGAATCGAATTCCGCCATTCCAGTTGATCTTCGGGCACGGCCAGACGTAAATCCGGCAGACGTTCCAGCAGAATCGGGAACGCGACCTGTGCTTCCAGTCGGGCGAGTGGTGCGCCGAGGCAGTAATGCACACCCATCCCAAAGGCCAGATGACGGTTAGGGTTGCGGGTCAGATCCAGTTGATCCGGGTTAACGAAATGCTGTTCGTCGCGGTTGGCCGAGCCGATCATCAGCAGGACCATTTCGCCTTGCGGAATGGTCACATCGTACATATCAATGTCTTCACTGGCGAAGCGGTGCGTGGCCTGATCGACCGGGCTGGCGTAGCGCAGCAGTTCTTCCACCGCCGATTTGGCAATCTCCGGTTCACGGCGCAGGCGCTCCATCTGATCCGGGAACTGGAGCAGGTTCAGTGTACCCGTCGCCAGCAGGTTCATCGTCGTTTCATGACCGGCGATCAGCAGCAGGAAGACCATCGCCACCAGTTCGTCCTCGCTCATGCGGTCGCCTTCTTCTTCTACCTGTACCAGTGCGGTAACCAGATCATCCTGTGGATTTTCACGGCGCTCGCGGAAAAGCTGGCGCAGATAGCGCATAAACATCAGGATGGAGGGCACGGCCTGCATCATGGTGAGGGGACGTCTGCTGCCCGTGATCTTCAGTGTGTTCGTTGACCAGCGCTGGAAACGCGGCTGGTCCTTGTCCGGGATGCCGAGCATCTGCGAGATGACCATCACCGGCAGCGGCATGGCGAATTCGTGCAGCAGATCGAACTGTCGCCTGGAATTCTGCGCTTTGTCGAGCAGTTCATGGGTGCGGTCACGCACCTGTGCCCGCATGGCCTCGATCAGTTTGGGGGTGAAGACCTTATGCACCAGATTACGCAGTCGGGCATGATCCGGATCATCGACATACAGCATGTTGCGCCCAAGCGCCTCAACCGAGCTTGGCATCAGCGGGGATTTCAGGGCTTTATTGCCGGGTCGGGCGTTGTTCGGGTCCTTGACAAAGCGGGCGTCGTCCTTGAAGGCTGCCAGCACATCATCATAGCGCGAGATCATCCACACCGACGGCGAGATCTTCAGCCCGGTGGCATGGTAGACGGGTTCGTGTTCGCGCATCTGCGCATAAAAGGGAAACGGATTGGCTCTGTACTCGCTGCTGGCAAGATCAAGCTGGGGTAAAGCGACACGCTCCATGCGCTGACATCCTCATGAGATTAACAATACATCCTAGGTTTCAGTATATCCTGTAGAAAGGAAACAGAAAACGTAAGATACGTGAAGATTGAATGTGGAATCGTCGGTGTGGGTCTGTTGGAGCGTCACAATGGAGAGGGTGAGGCGCTGTGCGTAGCGTTTATTGCAGCAGTGCCTCAAGTTCTGCGAGCGTCGGCAGGGATGGCTGTGCGCCTTCACAAGTGACACTGAGCGCACCGGCGGCCATGCCCCAACGCAGCGCTTCGGATATCGCCAGCCCTTTGGACAGTGCCGCCGCGACCGCGCCGTTAAAGGCATCCCCTGCGGCGACGGTATCCACTGCTGTGACCGGGAACGGCTTCAGCCATACGGTCTGCGTGCCATCGGTCCAGTAAGCGCCGCGTCCGCCGAGCTTGATGACGATCTGTTCGCATCCCCGTGCCAGCAGATCCAGCGCGGCCTGTTCGACAGCCGCGTTACTGCTCAGCGGATAGCCGACCAGCAGCGCGGCTTCGCTCTCGTTCGGTGTCAGCAGTGAGATGTTCTGAAACAGCGCATCTGGCAGCGGTCGGGCCGGTGCCGGGTCGAGAATGACCGTCATACCGCTGGCTTTGGCGATCCGGGTGGCCTCTTCCACCTGACGCAGATCGATCTCCAGTTGAAGCAGCAGAACATGATGCGCCGCCGTTTGTCTCAGTATATCGCGCAGGGCGGCCAGTTCCTCAGTGCCGTGATGGGCGTTGGCCCCAGCCGCCAGCACGATGGTATTCTCGCCAGTTTCACTGACGGTGATCAGCGCGACGCCGGTTGAGGTCTGGTCGATCACCCGCACATGCGTGGTATCGACTCCATCTGCATGCATGGAGTCGATCAGGGTGCTGCCGAAGAGGTCATCTCCGACGCAGCCGATGATGCGTGTCTCCGTCTGGAGACGGGCGCTGGCGACCGCCTGATTCGCGCCCTTGCCGCCGGGTGCCGTAAAGAAGCGCTGGCCGTGGATGGTCTCTCCGGGCAGCGGCAGACGCTCACCGCGCACGACGAGATCCATATTGATGCTGCCGAAGATCACTACGCGGCCTGTCATCACAGACCGCCGTGATCGGTATCAGAGACGAAGCGCAGTGAAAAGCGGAACAGGGCGTCGTCCTCAAACCACATCGGGAAGTTGGTTCCCCATGCGTTGTTATACAGATTGACGTGGACGCCTTCGCTCATGTCCGGCAGTTGATTGTGGAAGTCCAGCAGTGAAGGGCGACCCGGTGCGATCAGCGGCGCGTCGTGGGTGTAAAGCGCGAAGGTGTTTTCTCCGCGATTGACCACGCCGCGATCCACCGCGTGCAGGGTACGTCCACCCCGGCTGACGATATCCAGCGGCGAGATCATCTGTCCGAGCTTCTCAAAGGTCCATGCCAGCGGATCGGTACTGGCCGGGGTAAAGCTGAGCCAGAAGGCTTCTGCGATGCGCAGTGCTGGCTTGTCGAACCACTGGAGGCCGATGTCCACACCGTCACCTTCCGGTCGAAGCGTATACTCCAGCCAGATCTCCGCTGGTGCACCCAGCGCACGGCTTTCATCCGGCAGCATGAGCTGAAACAGCATTGCCTGACCGTCAGCCCGAAGCAGGGCCTGCTTCACGGTTGGCTGCCAGTGCTGATGCGCTTTGGTCGGCATCCCGACCTTCATATAATCTTCAATCGCCCAGTGACGGTTTTCGTCACTGTCACGGATGTACTGCTGATAGAAGCGGTCATAATCCGCCGCGCTGAAGACCTCATACCTGAACAGGGCCAGCGGGTGACTCTCATCTGCCCAGACCACACCGCTGCGACGATCCATCAGCAGATCGATCGCGCCGGTTTCCGGGCTGAAGTGCAGGTCAAGCGCATGGGTGGTCAGATGATAGGGCGCTTTGACCGGGCTGTAATCGGTGAGAGCGGTCGGGTTGGGGCGCTGCGGCTGGACGCTGCTCAGGTGGGTCTGTGCTTCCTGTGCCAGTGACGAATCGGTGAGCTGTTCTAACGCCTGTGTGAGATAGGCACGCTGCTCGGCCCATGAGGACTCGAACAGGCGCGTTTTGTCGTCCTGGCGCAGTTGAGTCAGTTCATCGGGTGTGTAATGGGTGGGATTTTGCAGGTGGGTCTTTTCGTCCATGCCCCAGGTATGCTCCGGGATCATGATGAAATGTCGGCTGAACTGCTCGATCTGTTCGCGTTGGTGGTCGCTGAGATCACGCGCCAGCCATTCGCGCCGCAGTCGGCTGAGTTCGCGGTACTGCCGCACTTTGGTCGGATCGGTGCCGACGCCGTGAATCCATGTATCGCCGATCTCGGAGGTCAGCAGGGGCAGTACATCCCGCACGGTGACCAGTTCACGGGCGAAATCATCAAGGGTAGATGCGATCACCTGTGCATCCGGAAGCTGTGCCTGTACCGCCTCATACGTGGACTGAACCCGCGCAGTCGAAGGCGGCCCTTCGTTGTCGCCGGTCAGGATGACGGCCAGCGCATCCCGCAGCGGTGATACGATGGCCAGTTCTCCATAGGTGTGATGCACCATCATGATGATCTCGCTGGAGGTGGCCTCATCACGCCAGCGGAAGACTGGCGGGACATCGGGCACCGCTGAGGCAGGATTGGTGCCGATGTGCAGAAATTCGATGCCAGCTTCGGCCAGCAGTGGGACCATTGCACGGGTATGGCCGGGGACATCGGTCAGCTTGGCGGCGATGGTCCTGCGTCCGAAGCGCTGGTCGAGTTTCTGCGAAAAGGTCAGCCCGTAGCGGAACAGCGAAACATCCATCAGTTCGCTGTGGGTGGTGAAGGGTAGGGCATGCCATGTGATGTCACCAGCTTCGATGGCGGCTTCCATATCGCGGCGGGCGGCAGCATCGGCCTGTTCCAGATATTCGTAGATCATCCACGCGCCGACCGTCCAGCGGAAGCGCTGGGTTGGGTTGATTTCGCGTGTCTGGCGGGCAAGGGTCACCGCCTGTGGGATAAAGCGCGTGAAATAGGTGCTGATGACATTACGTGCCAGATCAGTGAAGCCGATGTCGAGATGGGTTTTGAAGATCAGGTGAATTCGATCAATACTGCGCTGCGTGTGGTCAAATCCGGCACTGGCGGTGGGCGAGTCAGTCATATGGGCTATTCTCGAAAATTACACAAAATAAATCGGATTCGTCAGTGCTGTCACAGCAGCATCGGATTCGGTGATTGATTCTTCCACAATCTGGGCACGGATGTAAAGCGCTGCATCGTCAATGGCGCTGAGGTCGATCTCCGTTTCCCACACATTGCTGCTGATGGACTCACGATGGATGCGTCCGGCAGAAGTGTAGAGTTCGAGTGCATGTCCGGCGGCACCTTCCACCCGCACAGCGGCTCTCGCGCTTTGCAGGCCGCTGCGAGGGATGCGATCACCCATTATGGCGTCACCGATGGTCAGGAACAGCCGTGCACCGTCCGGCCCATGGGTGACAAAGACATGACCGGCGCGCATGGCCTCGGTCAGCTTTGCTGGCGATGGATCGCCGTCGACATAGATCCAGTTGGTCGGCTGTGCCAGCTTGGCGATGTGTTCCCGGTGATGGAAGTGAGCGTCACTGCCGCCGACTGCTGTGTAACGCTGACCGGCGCGCAGCTTGTTCTCCCAGAAGGCCAGCGCTGTGCTGTTGAAGATCTCCCACGGCCCGTTCCAGACTTCCATCGTATGGAAGCCCTCGATCTGGTCATACACCCATTCCGGTCCATACGGGCGCGGATGATTGCACGAGACGGTATAGCCGCGCCGCAGTGCCTCGCTGACGGCGGTGCGCATTGCCTCTTCGGTCAGGATGCGGAAGTCGATCCAGCCAGCGGTGGTATCTCCCCAGATATTCCAGTGGCCTTTGTAGGTCGTCACCTCGCAGCCTGGGATCAGCATCAGAGAGGTTTGGGCGCGGTTTAAAGTCACTAACTGTGAAAGAACGTTGTGATCGGTGATCGCCAGAAAGTCGAGGCTGAGCGCTTCTGCCCGTGCGACGACCTCCAGCGGATCACTGTCGCCGTCGCTGTGATAGGTGTGACAGTGCAGTTCACCCTTATACCAGCCGTCCGCACTGCGCGGCCATGAGTGCTGGCCCTCTTCCGGCTGATGGCGCAGCGGCAGGCGTGCCGGGAACTCGAGCACAGGCTGCACGTCGTCTGAGCGTGTGAGTTCGATCTCAACGCGGTAATCGCAGCCATCCGGCGCGACCTTGTACAGTCCCAGACAGATGTACCACGTCCCCGGCTGGATCGGCCCCGGCATGTAACCCGGTGTCGCGTCGTCGGTCGCGATGAAAAACGACTGACGGGCGCTGCCACTCCATCCCCGAAAGCCTTCAGTCATGAAGTCGGTGCCGCGCGTGTCGAAGATGCCGATATCGACCGTGCTGCCGCCAGTAACGTGCGGGTCCGAGCTGATGGCGGCGCTGTACGCATAGGACGCGGCGATGCGCACCGTCCCGGCGGGCACATTAAATGGCAGATGCAGATAGCTCAGCGTCTGTTCCGGCTCGGCATGGCCTTCCAGCGTGATGATCTCGGATCGCGTCGCCATCAGTTCAGCAGCGCTCCTTCATCGTCAGCACTGTAGAAGAATGCCCGCGAGAAATCGGGCTTCAGCCAGATCTGATGCGGAAGCTGCGGCGGTTCGTCCTCGAAGACGCGTACTGAAAGCAGTTGTTCACCGACGCGGGCATTGATCAGCGCTTCTCCACCGAGCGGCTGCACGGCGTACAGTTCCGCCGGAAGCGCGTTATCGTCCGGTTGGGTGCTGATGCTGATATTTTCTGGCCGTATGCCCAGATATATCCGCTCGCCGGGTAGGACGTTATTGATCGGGGTGAAGGGGTCAGGCCGCAGCGTGATGCCATTCTCGAAGGTGAGCGTCCGCGTGGCCGTATCCTGCGTGCAGGGCAGCAGATTCATGGGCGGGTTGCCGATGAAGGATGCGACAAACGTATTCACCGGTCGGCGGTAGATCTCCAGCGGTTTGCCGACCTGCATGATCTTTCCGGCGTTCATGATGACGATGCGATCGGCCAACCCCATCGCCTCGGACTGGTCATGGGTGACGTAGACTGCGGTCACACCGACTTCGCGCTGAAGATGTTTGATGAACGCACGGGCCTCAAGCCGCAGCTTGGCGTCCAGATTGCTGAGCGGTTCATCAAACAGGAAGACTTTCGCCTGATGGACAACGGCACGGGCCAGCGCGGTACGCTGCTGCTGTCCGCCGGAAAGCTGACCCGGACGCCGGTCAAGCAGATTGCCGATCTGAAGATTCTGTGCGACTTC
>JAEZAF010000021.1 GCA_023430545.1 Chloroflexota bacterium | reverse complement strand
ATGCTGGCGCAGCCGCCCTTCCTCGACAAATCCACACGCCAGATAGCAGCGGATCGCACGTTCATTTTCGCTGTGCGTATTCAGCCAGATACGCTGCACATTGTGATGCTCGAAGGCGTACTTCAGCAGAACATGCACCGCATCACGCCCATAACCCTGCCCCCAGTAATCGCGATTGCTGATTTCGATCCCCAGTTCACAGGTCCGTGCCACGTGATCGAAATTGTGCAGTCCGCAGTGACCGATATACTGCCCATCTGCCTCGATCGCGAACGAGACGCTGTTCGGGTTCGGCTGATTCTGGCCCTGATCATGAAAACTCAAAAGCTGTTCCATTGGCAACGGTCGTGGTGTACCTCCATCCCAGAAATAGATCTCCGGATCGTTCTCGGCTTTCCACTGCACAGCCATATCTTCACGCGTCACTGCCCGTAGTAGAACTTTATGACCTTTAAACATCATTAATGCTCCTTTCTGGTCCCAAAATTATTATAGATCATTTATCCATGAACCAACAGCAGCGTGATGAGCATCCGCTATAGCAGCTGCCCGATGAGTTTTGAACCATCGACATGAAGCAGGCGTATTCGTGAATACTGACCGCGCTTCCGATCCTTCAAAGGCAGATTACGATGCTCGCCACCTTCCGCCAGCGTGATTTTTCCCTGCTCTGGTTTGCCGGACTGATCTCCATGATCGGCAACTGGATGCTCAGTGTGGCTCTGCCCGTCGCCGTTTATCAGATGACGGAGTCGACACTTGCTATCGGCGGGATGCTGCTTTCGAGAACCATCCCGGCGATCCTGTTCAGCTCGGTGGCCGGGGTCTATGTCGATCGCTGGGAACGACGGCGCACGATGGTTGTGGTTAATCTACTGCTCGCTGCATCAATCCTGCCCCTGCTGCTGGTACGCTCACCGGAATGGCTGTGGCTGATCTATCTGGTCAGCGCTGTGCAGTCCACGCTCGGCCAGTTCTTTGGTCCGGCGGAAAACGCTATGCTGCCGCTGCTCTCCAAACCGGAACTGCTGGTGTCAGCCAATGCCCTCAACGCGCTGAACAACAATCTCGCCCGTTTGATCGGTCCTGCTGTCGGCGGACTGGTCGCGCCCCTGCTCGGGCTGGATGGTGTGGTTGCATTTGATGTCATCACCTATCTGGTCGCTGCATTGCTGATTGCCCTGATCAGCGTCACCTCGCATCCGGGCAAGCAGAAAAATGACAAAGCCTCCGGTGCGTTCAATCTCCGCCATGTCTTCGAAGAATGGGCCGAGGGAATGCGCTTCATCTGGCTGGATCGCACCGTCCGCATCCTGTTCATCATGGATGCCATTCCCTCGATTGGCGAAAGTGTGATGTCCGTGCTGTTCGTGCCCTTTATCACGGAAGTGGTGCGCGGCGGCACAGAGCATGTCGGCGGGTTGATGTCGTCTCAGGCTGTAGGGGGACTGATCGGCGGCGCATTAATCAGTACCATTGCTCCGCGCTTCAAAACGGCGCGCCTGCTGGGGTGGAGTGCTGTCCTCTTCGGGCTGGCTGATTTCGCGCTGTTCAATTATTTCCATTTCTTCGAGAGTGTTGCTTTTGCCTACCTGTTTATCATGCTGGCTGGGCCGCTGGCGGTTGGAATGGGGGCCAGCTTCAGCACCCTGATCCAGCAGAATGTCGCGGACTCCCATCGTGGTCGTGTTTTTGGTGCCTTCGGTCTGACGAGTTCGGTTTTTACCCTGATCGGGCTCGGGATTGGCAGTTTCGGCGGCGACCGCTTCGGCATCGTGCCGGTGATCAATATCCAGGCCTATGGCTATGTGCTCATCGGTCTTATCTGCCTGCTGGCTTTCCGTGAAGGGGTCGCACGACGGAGTGATGTCGCTGCTCAAGCCAGGACGATTCCAATGACAGGCAACCTCGAAGGCACAATGGTCGAGCAGGTAGATTAGCATTTTTTGCAGCCGCAGGGGCGGATTGCGTAGGGAGATCGCGGGTTTCCAGCGAAAATTTTCTCTGCTACGATTCTTGCCCCTGCGGGCACCTTAGTGCGCTTTTCAGTTGTATATAGGCTCACAGGGACTGCAAAAGGAGATCAGCTTCTATGCTTAACCGTCGTATCTTCCTTGTTCTATTCTTCCTCAGCACCTTACTTGTCATCGCAATTTCGCCACTGATAGGTCAGAGTGAGACCGTCATTACGATTACTGCCCCCGGCTGGATCAGCCACATTTTCAGCAATGATCTGTTCGCTCCATTTGAAGCACAGTATCCAGGCGTTAAAGTCGTTCCTGTACCCATCGGTGAAGCCTACTACTATCCGTCCGCCGCACAGGATGTGGAAGAGCATCTGGATGGTGCACAGAATTATGTAAGCCTTGCGGATGTGGTTTATGTTGATAAAAACATCGCTTCAGTTGAGGCTGTACGGGCTGGTTATTTCCTGAACCTGAACCCTTTCATCGCGAGTGATCCGGCTTCCAACACCGATGACTTTTTCACTGCAATCTGGCGGTCCGGCCAGTGGGATAATGGTACGTGGTATATCCCGGCCTCAGCCTATATTGACATGCTGGCCTATGACATCGCGGCCTTTGATGAGGCGCGACTGATTTATCCCAATGCCAACTGGACCTTTGATGATTTCGCAAACGCTGTTCGTGAACTGACCGTCTACGATCAGGACGGGAAGGTCACAGTTCCCGGTTTCCAGTTATACAATCCCGCCCTGTTCTACTATAGCCTGACTCGTCAGCCCTTTTATGACACCAGTACCAGCCCCAGTGTCCCGCAGTTTGACCGCCCTGATGTGATCGCTTTCTATGAGCAGTGGAAAGTGCTGGAGCAGGAAATTACACCTGAAGGCGATTTCGACTACACCAAAATCCCGTTCACATTTGATGCCCCCTGGCGGTTTGCGAATCGGGGGAGCGATCAGGCGAATAAATGGGGTGTGTCTGTGCTTCCCGGCGGTGTGACCTCCATAAGCATCGAAGGATTCGCAGTCAGCGGCGGCACGGTCAACCCTGAACTGGCATATGCACTGGCGAATTTTATGAGCACCGATCCGCGGGTAATGGAAGCCTTTGGCGGGGATACCCCGGCTCGTCGCAGCCTGCTTCTCGCTGACTCGTCGAAAGATGTGGCGGCGATTGAACAGGCACTTGAAGCAGCAGTTCCGCTCTCCGAACTGCGTTTTGAGGATTATCTGGAAGCGGTGCTTTATCAGGAGACTGAGGATGGTGAGCCATTTGATATGCAGGCAGCCATTCAGGAGGCTGAGCGTAATGCCATCAATTCACTTGATACAGCCGAGGGCCGCCGTAACAGTGCAGCGATTGTGATCTCCACGCCAGTTCCCACGCCGTCAATGACCGCAGATCAGATCGTGCTGCGTTTTGGACTGGGCATGGATACTACCGCCAATAAGGACGAATGGACGCAGCTCGTCAGCGATTTCCTTGCCGCGAATCCAGCCGTTGGAAACGTCGAGTTCGATGATGATTTCTTCGATCCGGAAGATCAGGCCAGGCTTGACTGCCTGTATCTGCCTTATAATCAGGTCCCGTTTATGCAGTTGGAAAATTTCCTGAGTCTTGATCCGCTGGTGGATACGGACCCGACCTTTGATCGGCAGGATTTCATCGGGACAAGTCTTGATCAGCTTCAGCGCGATAATCGTCTCTGGGCATATCCGATCATGCTTCAGCCTTCGGTGCTGTGGTACGATGCCGCGCTGTTCGATCAGGCGGGTTTACCCTCACCAGAACAGGGCTGGACGATTGATGAGTTTGAAAATGCCCTTCGAACACTGAAAGGCTTTGTCGAAAACGAAACCGATGCGGTGTTCGAATCAGGCACATACGGCAACAACTATCTTCTGATGCTGATTGCCGCTTACGGTGGCATCCCATACGATTATCGGACAACACCACCAACGGTGAATTTCACCGATCCCAACTCGGTCAATGCCATCCGTCAGGTACTTGATCTCGCAAGAGAAGGCTATATCAGCTATCCGGGCTTTACAGGAAGCGGCGTTATCACCCTCGGTGAAGCCAGCACGACGCCGATTACCGACGATGTCTTTTCCGACTTCAGTGGAATGTTATACAACCGCATGAATTCAGACACCGTCGATAGCTTCCGACTAGCGAATTATCCCCGGGGCAGCCAGTTCACGCCGGTCGCCTTCGGCATCGGTGCTGCGTATATCCAGAGTAATGCCCAGAACCCGGAAGCCTGCTACAACCTGATTCTGGAACTCGCCAAGCGGCCTGATCTGTTCGGTGGCATGCCTGCACGCGTTTCGCAGGTGAACGATCCGATGCTCAGTATCGCTCAGGGAGAAGATATCGCCGCGTTGTATCAGACCTTTATGGAGACCTTCCAGCAATCTGACACGATCAGTTTTCCAAGCCCGTTTGGTGGGTCAGACGGTAATTTAGGTGAATATCTGGAACCCCTGTGGATGAATCGCGTTTTCGACAGCTATGTACTGGAAGATGGCGATCTCGAAGCCGGGTTAGCCGAAGCCCAGAAGTTTATCGAAGGATATCGTGCCTGTACCAGTGAAATCGCCGCCGTCTCTCCTGAACTGCTGACAACAGAGGAAGAAGCGACTGCCTACTATCGGCAGTTTGCGGACTGCGCCATCCAGGCTGACCCCTCTATGCAGGAGGAGTTGAGCTACCTCTACTAAGGTTCCAGAACTATTCACCGTCAGCATGCCTGTCAGGTGATAAACAAAAACGACCAGCGCGGTGGCTGGTCGTTTTGTGATGCGTGCCTGGAGGGATTCGAACCCCCGACACCTTGTTCCGAAGACAAGTGCTCTAACCCCTGAGCTACAGGCACATCTACTCTAGAGTACACCAGATCAGGCTGTGCATGAGCCTTAGTCTTGGCTAAGAAGAGGATGATGAAACAAAAACGACCAACCGCAGTGGCTGGTCGTTTTGTGATGCGTGCCTGGAGGGATTCGAACCCCCGACCTATTGTTCCGTAGACAATCGCTCTAATCCACTGAGCTACAGGCACATTCCGTTGTAGAGCATATCCTATCATAGCCTCATCAGCCGGTCAAGAGTCAACTCCGCCCTCAATCAGGGTGTATCAGCCGGTTTTTCCTGTCTGAGCGCATCCCGCAGGCGGCTGGCAAACCTGTTTTCTCGCGCAGCACAGCATGCCCTATGGATTGGCATGCTCTGATTCAATCGCTCACAAATTCACACAGATCCCGGCTGAGACGATCCATTTCAGTCAGGAATAATCCATGCGGTGCACCTTCGTACACCTTTAAATCACTTCCCGGGATGGCTTCAGCAAGCCGCAGTCCGCAGAGAGGAAGCGGCGCACTGTGATCAGCATCACCATGAATGATGAGTGTCGCCATGGTAAATGCCTTCAGATCATCTCCAAAATCGGCTGCCCACATAACATACTCCCAGCAATCAACAATTGCTTTTAGCGATGGCTGTGAAATAAGCTGAAGGCACCACTGTACCAGCTCCGGTGAAATCTTAGGTGAAGCAGGCCATTCGGAGCCAATACCGAAAAATTTAATCACGCCTTCAGCCATATAACGTGCGCGATCTGTCATCAGCCTGCCAACGCCCTGCCTGTACCCCGCTGTAAACATCTCTTCAGGGTCTTCCGGTTTTCTTACAAGCCGTATCGGGCTGACCAGAACCGTTTTTGTGATACGACCTGCGCCATAGTTTGACAGATACCGTGCGATTTCGGCACAACCCATCGAATGTCCCACAAGCACGACGTCGCTCAGGTCAAGATGTCTTATCAGTGAATCGAGATCATTCGCCAAAGTATCCGGATCAAACCCATGTCCGGGATCATCAGAACGCCCATGTCCACGACGATCATAGGCAATACAGCGCAGATTCTGATTGGATAAAGCCAGCATCTGGTATTCCCACATATCGCCGCCAAGCGCCCAGCTACTGACAAAAATAACGGGCCTGCCTTTTCCCCAATCCCTGTAATAGAGACTTGTTCCGTCATCAGTGTTAAAGTGCGGCATTGCTTCGCCTCCAGGTGAGTTTGAAGATAGGCTCACTGTAGATTGAAAGTAACTGCCATGACAATGAAAAGCACTGCCAGGTACTGCCAAACACTGCCAAATTTCCATCAGAAGGTAGATCTGAACCTCACGTCATCAGAATAAGCCGTTATATCACTCGTGACTGAGTGCAGATCTTAACCCATCCACAAACCTGGTTTTCCCACCCTGTGCCGGATGACGAATTTTGACATGGGGAATATTCATCAGCGTCAGCGAACGATCTGCGATATTGCCCACCGCGATCACCTGTGCGCAGTGGAAGATCTGTAAAAGTGCACGGACAAATGGCTGCCCGATCAGGATTTCAGAGACACGCGGTGTGCGGTTGCTCAGCGGATTTCCCGGCAGATGAGGATGAAACGGAAAGGCATTCCACACCAGCGCGGTTGTTTTCAGATCCGCCAGCGTTCGCCACAGGATCGAGCCAGTCTGGTGGTTTCCCGGCGCAGGCACCCCCGGCTCCTCGACAGCCTGATAGCCATTGGCAAGCCCAAACAGATTCAATCCCGGCACGCCTTCTGTGAGAAATCGTCCGGCAACCGGAACCCCCGTCACCCGCATCCCCTGATACGACGGCGCTTCCAGTACAAGCATCAAACGCGGCTGCTGATCGGCCATCTGCTCCAGATAGCGCAGCAGATTGGCCCGCCGGATGGCGTTGTAGGGGTTGTCTCCTGCCGCAAATGGATTGGTGACATCAGGCAGTGGCGGCGTGTTGGCAAGCTGGTCAATGAACGCTGGAAAAGAGGTAGAAGCGGCTGCCGATGGCGTATTCAATCTGAACGTCAGTGACCTCTGCTGAAGACTTTATATGAAGATATGCTGCTGTCACTTCGCATGACAGCAGCACGGAATAGAGAGCACTTACGCCATATTCGGGACGCGCTCGTTCGCTTCGGCCAGTACCCGCCGCGCAATCACCAGCCGCTGGATCTCACTGGTGCCTTCGCCAATGCTCATCAGGCGCTGGTCGCGGTACATGCGCTCTACCGGATACTCGCGGCTGTAGCCGTAGCTTCCGTGGATCTGGATCGCCTCAAAGCACACGCGCTCCGCAACCTCACTGGCCTTGAGCTTCGCCATCGCCGCGATCTTGCTGAAGTCGCGCCCCTCATCCTTCATCCACGCCGCCTTGTAGACCAGTGTCCGCGCCGCCTCGATCTCCATCGCGGCATCCGCGATCTTGTTCTGAATCGACTGCTTGTTGGCAATCGGCTCACCAAAGGCGTGACGTTCCTGCGCGTACTTCACCATTTCTTCGAATGCACCCTGCGCCAGCCCGACGCTCAGCGCACCGATACTGATACGGCCCGAATCGAGCGTCTGCATGGTCTGATGGAACCCGCGCCCTTCCTCACCGAGCAGATTCTCAGCCGGGACCCGCGCATTCTCAAATGTCAGCATCTGGGTCGGAGAGCCTTTCAGCCCCATCTTCTTCTCCGGCGGATGGATCACCAGCCCTTCGGTGTCACGTTCGACCAGAATATGGCTGAACCCGCGTGATCCGGCATCACGATCCGTCCGCACCAGCACGACGATCACGGGCGCATACTTCACATTCGTGATCCATGCCTTGTGACCGTTAATCACCCACGAGTCGCCATCGCGCACAGCCACGGTCTGCGCGCCGTTCAGCAGATCGCTTCCGGCCTGCGGTTCGGTCAGGGCCAGCGCACCAAGCGCCTCTCCGCTTAGCAGTTGGGGCAGATATTTCGCCTTCTGTGCATCCGTCCCCCAGCGGACAATCGGCCCACACCCCAGCCCGTTATGCGCCGAGATCGACAGCCCGGTCGAGCCGCACACTCGCCCGATCTCTTCTACCGCAATCGACGCGCTGATCGTGTCCAGTTCGGAGCCACCGTAGGCTTCCGGCACCTGTAGGCTCAGCAGGCCGAGATTCGCCATCTTGCGGATCGCTTCCCAGCGCAGTTCCCCGGTCTCATCGACTTCCGCCGCGTAGGGCTTCAGCTCCGTCTCGCAGAAATCGCGCACCACACGCTGAAACATCTGTTGTTCTTCGTTCAAATCAAAATTCATAATGAGCTTCCTGAATAGTTTCCCTCAGCTAGATCTAACGATGTTAAAACATTTTTCGCATATACTTATGGGCGTGGTGCAGTACAGAGACTGACACAGACCTCCACCGGCCTGTGAGCAGGAACCATCCGGCACCAGTTTACGTATTATATTCCAGCTCTGGAGAGCTGTCAGTTCCGGGTATGGCACGAATTACACAGCGGCTTGGCCTCACACGCTATGAAGCCGACGAATTCTATAAGAAAGGTCTCGCCGCTTACGAGAAGCGCAGCTTCGACGAAGCGCTGGTCAATCTGTCGGATGCGGTGGATGCCCTGCCGAATCATGCCGAATACTATGCCGCACGCGGTTTTGTTTTTCTGGAAGACGGCATCGAGGACAAGGCAAAAGCAGATTTCGAGCAGGCGCTGAGACTGTATGCCTACGAGATGCTGGCCCATTACGGCCTCGGCATACTGGCCTATCGTCGCAAGGACTGGGATGAAGCACTGGCGCACTTCCTGAACGCCTTCCGCAGTGATCAGAAACGACCGGAGACGCTGTACTATCTGGCGCTGGTATATCACCACCGGGGCGAAGATGCCAATGCGCTTGAGGTCATGCGGCAGGCACTGGCCGCGCTCGAAGCCAGCGGAGACAAGCGTAAGAATGATGCGGCCAAGTGGGTCAGAACGCTTGAGAAGCTCGTATCACAGGAAAACAGTACTGGAAAGCTGAACGCCTGAAAGCGATTTATGCTATAATGGCGATATTACGTTTACGATGACGGTCAAACTTCTGTATAAAATTTCGACTTCAACTTTTTACAAGGCGATTGTATCACCATCTTTGTTCAGGACTTACGCGCTGAGCCGTCAGTCTCGGTTCGCGTTTAGATGTACACATGGAAGCATTCGTTATTTGTTTACTGAGTTTTCTATCCAGTAGAAAGGATAAAGCCTGATGGCCGGATGATCGTCATCAGGCGCATTGCGTATGGCAAAAACAAAACTGAAAATCATCCCCCTCGGGGGTGCTGGTGAAATCGGCAAGAACATGACGCTGTTCGAATATGGCAACGAAGCCATCATCGTCGATACCGGCATCATGTTCCCCACCAATGATATGCTGGGGGTCGATTACATCATCCCGGATTTCCGCTATCTGTTGGAGCGGAAAGATCTGAAGATCCACGCGATCTTTTACACGCATGGTCATGAGGACCATACCGGCGCAGTCGCGCATGTGGTGGACAGCTTCCGCCGTGTGCCGATCTACGCGACACCACTGACATCTGGCCTGCTTGAAGTCAAACTGCGTGATGCCAAGCTCTTCAATGAGACGACCATCCACACCTTCAAGGCAGGCGACACCATCAAGGTCGGGCCGTTCACGCTCGAAAGCTTCCACATGTGCCACAGCATCCCGGACTGTGTGGGCTTCTCGATCCAGACACCGGTGGGCAAGATCGTCCACAGCGGTGACTACAAGTTCGACAATACACCGGTGGACGGCAAGCAGCCCGATTATGCTCGTCTGGCGCAGCTCGGTAAGGAAGGCGTGCTGATGCTTCTGGCAGACAGCACCAACGCCGACCGCCCCGGATGGACACCGTCCGAAACCGTCATCGACGGCGCGTTCAATCAGGTGTTCTCGCAGGCTAAAGGCCGCATCATCGTCGCGACCTTCGCTTCGCTGATCTCGCGTATTCAGCAGGTTGCCAACGCCGCCCAGAAACACGGGCGTAAAATGGCGATTGCCGGTTACAGCATGACGGCAAACGTCAAGATGGCGATGAGCATGGGCATTCTGAATATCCCTGATGGCCTGCTGGTCGATCTGAACAAGATCGACACCATTCAGCCGCACAAGCTGGTCATCATGGTGACGGGTTCACAGGGTGAGCCGTCATCGGTACTGGCGAAGATCGCCAACAACCAGCACCGTCAGCTTGATGTGATGAAGGACGACACGATCGTGCTGTCCTCGCACCCGATCCCCGGTAACGAGGAGATGGTATCACGCATTATCAACAAGTTGTTCCAGCGCGGCGCAAATGTGATCTATGATCCTATTCTGCCGGTGCATGTCTCCGGGCACGCCTGCCAGGATGAAATGCGTCTGCTGCTGAACCTGGTCAAGCCGAAGTACTTCATGCCCGTTCATGGAGAGCTGCGCCACCTGCGGCAGCATGCGAAACTGGCCGTGGAGTCCGGCATCCCGGAGAAGAATATCTTCGTCGTGGAAAACGGCATGGTGCTGGAAGTCGATAAGCAGCACGTCAAGGTAACGGAGCGAATCCCCGGTGGTTACGTATTCGTAGACGGCAGCGGTGTCGGTGACATAGGCCCATCTGTGATGCGTGACCGCGAGATGCTGGCGCGTGACGGCTTCCTGCTGGTCACCGTTGATGTCGATAAGAACACCGGCAAAGTGATCGGGGAACCGGAGATCGTCTCACGCGGGTTCATCTATCTGCGTGATGCCGACCAGCTTCTGAGTCAGGTTAAGGATCTGGTCTCCGAGACCATGATCAGCACACGCGGGATGAATGGTCGCCGCCGCGAACGCCTTCAGGAGAACCTGAGCCGGATGCTCTTCAACGAGACCAAGCGTAAACCGATGGTGTTCAGCATCATCAACGAGCGCTAGAGGGAATTTTAGCGTGGGTCGGCTTCTTCCGGCCCTCCGAACAACAAAAGCGCTGGTGATCCATGAGGTCGCCAGCGCTTTTCGTTTCGCTCACTTCCCGCAAATGATCATGCTACAGGCAGGATGATCTCGAACATCGACCCGACACCCGGTGTACTCTGGACCTCAATACGGCCACGATGCGCTTCGATAATCAGCTTCGCAATCGACAGTCCGAGGCCGCTTCCGCGCTCCGTGCGGGCCTCATTGATACGGTAATGCGGCTTGAAGATCGTTTCGATATGCGCTTTCTCGATTCCAACACCGGTGTCCTTCACCCGAATCCCGATCTCGTGCGCATATCCGTGCAGGCTCAGGGTGACGCTGCCGCCCGGTTGTGTATAGGTAATGGCGTTTTTCACCAGTCGGCACAATGCCTGACGCAGTTGCTCCGCATCAGCCTGTACCGTCACACGAGACGATGGCTCGGCGATCAGTTCAATCTGTCGCTCCTCTGCCATTGAAGTGGATGCAACCATGACCTGATCAAGCAGCATCGTCAGGTCCACCGACACCGGGCGCAGCACCAGATCGCTTTTAAGGCGGACAATCTCCAGCATGTCATCGATCATCTGGCCGAGGTATTTCGCCTGATCGTAAATCGAATGGGCGATCTCTTCTCTGCGCGTCTCATCGGTCACCTTCTGCAGCAGATAGGTATTGGTATTGATGACCGTCAGCGGCGTGCGGAAATCGTGACCGACATCGTTGATGAAGGTTTTAAGCATCTGCACGCGCTCCTGCTCGAAGCGCAGTTCCAGACGGTGCTGCCGAGCACGGATCAGCGCGGTAAAGCGCCCCATGGTGCTGCCATAAAGCCGCAGAAGTTCTGGCTCGTAGCTTTTCATCGGCTGCTGGTGCAGCAGATTATCCGCCGTCATATAGCCGATAAACTCGTTTCCGTTGATCAGCGGCACACCGATATGCCAGCCGTACCCAATAACCTGTGAATACTGGTTGAAGATCGGGGCGTCGTACTGCGCCATCACAGGCTCGATACGGCCATAAAGGAAATCCACCACCACCGTCTCTTCAATCGTCCAGCTTCGGTCGCGCTCGTCTCGTAGTTCCCCTGTCTCGCTGACACCAACGCTGCCGACCATCAGTTTAAGGGTTTCGTCGTAAAACCACATGCTCATGCGGGTAAAGCCCAGGCGCTCGACACCGTACTTGATTCCATGCCAGCACAGCTCATCGAACGACTCGATCAGGCTCAGCTCGGTGCTGATCTCGTTCAGAATCCGCAGCTTCTGCTGAAACTGGTAGCCGGCATCCTCACGTCGCTGGAGTTCATGCCAGAGCTGTCTGCGTAGTGAAAGGTCTTCCAGCAGATAACTCAGCACGGGCCTGTCATCCTTCAGCATCGAGCGCTTATGGACACGCACAGGCAGCAGATGTCCTTCACAATGGCGATAGGCACAGGAATAGACTTCCTTGCGGTATTCGTTTTTGCTGTAAACCACCGGCTGAAGTTCGTGTGGGTTCTCAATTACTTCGAGATGAGCGATGGACAGACGGCAGAGCGGTTCTTTTTCAAACCCGAAGAACGCCAGCGCTGCTGAATTGGCGTCGATGATCTGAAGGCTGTCAGGGTCAGCATAGAGGATGATGTCTTCACCGTAGCGCTCAAGACATCGATCATGAGCGGCGTCGTCAATCAGGGCCTGCATCTGATGATATTCGCGCTCGATCAGTTCAAGCTGGTGAATACGCTGGTGTAGTGCTTCAATATCGTCTGCCATGAACGGTGTACCAGACCTCTGCGTCATAGGGCGCTTCAAAAAAGGCTTCAGGTGCTGGCTGAATTCTCAGCCGTAATAACGATTGTAACAGTCATAATGATCTCACCATAATAGCCCTTTCGTCCATTGAAAGGATCTGAGTGTTACAGTCAGTTTCAATGGTATCACTACCTTGCTGAATTGCGCCTGAAGATCTTCACAGGAATCCAGATCGGCTGATTTTCGGTCTGTCTGAGGCTAAATCAGCCATTCTGTGCGCTTTGAGAGGGCAGCATAAACGCGACTCGTACGGTTGCCGTCTGTGGTAATCGGTGTATAATCCTGAATTGGGTAACAACATCATAAGTAACGTCTGTGAAATGACCTTATTCAAGGATTTACTGCTATGGTTGAGGTGACAATCGATAGTATCCGGGTGAGCTTGACAACCCAGCACCGGGTCGTGATCCTCAAAGACACGCATTCAGAACGGTATCTGCCGATATGGATCGGGCAGTTCGAGGCGGAAGCGATCACGGTTGAACTGCAGGAGATCCCACCGCAGCGCCCCTTCACACATGATCTGATCAAATCGGTGATTCGTGAGCTGGGTGGCAAGGTCGTTCACATTCTGATCAACGAACTGCGGAACGATGTATTCTACGCAAAACTGGTAGTGGAACTGGATGGTCGGCAGATCGAGATCGACTCCCGCCCCAGTGATGCCATCGCCGTCGCGATCCGCACCAAGTCTCCGATTTTCGTGGGCGACAGTGTAATGGCACGGGCAGGCATCGAGATGGAAGAAGATGTGGAGCAGCAGATTGCGTCCGAGACCAACAAGCGCCATCAGGGTGCCGATGTGGACGACCGCAAGCTGAGCGCCTTCGCCGATTTCGTCAATTCGCTCGACCTCGACGATCTGGACACAGACGACGACAACTAAAAACTGAGCGCAGGGTGTCCGGCTGACGGCAGCGACCGTCCGACGCCTTTCTGACAAACGGTGCGGAGTGATAGTGGCCGCGCCGTTTGCCATCTCTAGCGCCGATCAAAGCGGTGAAAGAGGCCGAAACTGCCATCCAAACTGTACCCTGATCGCGGCCCGCGTAACATTTTCCAAACGAACTGTTTCCTATTGACCGCACTAGCAAGTCAGAGGCCATGACCAGCCAACCTCGAATGCTCTATGACCAGGTTCCCTTCAGCGAAGAAGCTGAAGAAGCGGTGATCGGCGCGGTGCTGATCAACCCGGAATCGTACCTGACGGTCGCGAGTTTCCTGCGACCTGATGATTTTTATCTGCTGCGCCACCAGTACATCTGGAAGGCGCTGCAAAAACTCAATGACCGTGATGATCCGGTCGATTACCTGACACTGATGCAGGAACTGCGCGATCAGGGTGTGCTCGATGAAATCGGCGGCACCCCGTATATCACGCAGTTGATGTACAGCACCCCAGCCTCGATTCACGTGGAGGTTTACGGGCGCATTGTCGAGCGTGCATCAGTGAGGCGGCGGCTGCTGGTGGCAGCCGATGAGATCAGATCGCTGGCCGTCGATGAACAGCTTGACATCGACAGCGTGATCATTGAATCCGAAAAGCGCATGTTCAATGTGACGGAACGCCAGCTCAAGCGGGAATTCATCCCGCTGCGCGACGCCGTCAGCAGCTATTTCGATCAGATCGAGCATCTGGTCAACAACCCGCATATCACACTGGGGGTCCCCAGCGGCTTCAAGGATCTGGACGAACTGCTGGGCGGCTTTCAGCGCTCGGACCTGCTGATCTTCGCCGGTCGTCCGGGTATGGGTAAGACGTCCTTCATGCTCTCGACAGCGGTCAATGCCGCAAGGCTTGGCGCACGCATCGCCATCTTCACGATGGAAATGGGCGCGGACCAGCTCGTACAGCGTATGATCTCGATGGAAACGGGCATCAACTCGCATCAGCTTCGTATGGGACGCCTGAGCCAGCAGGAATATGCACGCTTTGTCGAAGCCGCGGGACGCATCAGCCGTTTTCAGATCTTCATCGACGACACGCCCGCCCTCAATCCGCTTCAGATGCGCACCAAATGCCGCCGCCTTCAGCATGAATACGGCCTCGACATGGTGATGGTCGATTACCTCCAGTTGATGAACGCTGGCGGAACCTATGAAAACAACCGTGTGCAGGAAATCAGTTATATCAGCCGTGCGCTGAAGGAACTGGCGCGTGAGCTGAATGTGCCGATCTTCTCGGCGGCACAGCTTTCGCGTGCAGTTGAACAGCGGCAGGACAAGCGCCCACTGCTCTCCGACCTGCGTGAATCCGGCTCGATTGAGCAGGACGCGGACATCGTCATGTTCCTGTACCGCGATGTGGTGTACAACGAAGCAACCGAGTTTCCGAATCAGGCCGACGTGCTGGTCTCGAAGCATCGTAATGGTGCAACCGGTGTGGTCTCGCTGTACTTCGATAATGCGCTGACCAAGTTTATGGACGGCGCGGTGCGGCGGGTCGATCTGGGTGACCTGTAAAGCGCTGGTTGGGTTGGTCTGAGAGAAAGTTCAAACTGAAGTGAAAAAATTTGAAGGTTTCGGCGCTAAAACACGGTTTATCTCGCTGCCTGCCGAGACGTTCAGCGAACTGCTACCGCTGATCGATGATCTGGACGAGCTGAAGATCACGCTGTTTGCCTTGTGGGCACTGCCCCAGAAAGAGAGCGACAGCGAAGGCTATCGTTATCTGCGTGAGGTGGATTTCACCACCGAGTCCGCCATGAACATGCATGGACTCAAAGGCGCGGCGCTGGCGATTGCGCTGCATCGCTGTGTGGATCGCGGGACGCTGTTCAGGGTCGAACTGGCGAATATCGACGAAACGCTGTACTTTGCCAATACCGCAAACGGACGGCTGGCGGTGGAACAGATCAGATCCGGCAGCTTTCGCATGGGCGATGCCGCTGATCCGGTGCAGATTCTGCCGGAGCGCCCGAATATCTACCGGATTTATGAAGAAAATATCGGCGCACTGACTCCGCTGATCGCAGATGATCTGAAAGATGCTGAACGTGAGTTCGGTGTTGAATGGGTGGCAGAGGCCATCGCACTCAGTGTCTCGATGGAAAAGCGCAATCTGAAATATGTGCGCGCCATTCTGAAGCGCTGGAAACAGGAAGGTAAGCATGAGACCTACCAGGGACATACTCGGCCGGATGATAACGGAACGACAGAACGGCGATCACTCTCCGGAAAATACGCCGATTACTTCGAACAATAACCGGGGCAATCCCGGCAATTCCGGCAGCTTCAGCGCGGGGGACAGCACCGATCCCGGGCTGGACCTTGAGTCGCCGTGCAAGCTGTGCGGCGGGAACGCGCTGTGCGGCGGACTGGGCGTGATCCGCTATAACGTGCAGGTCGGGGACCCACGCTTCGGTAAACTCTACCGCTGCCCGCACTATCCTATCGAGAGCGATCAGGACCGCCAGATGAAGCTGCGCAAGCTCAGCAATCTGGGGGCATTCGTCGAGAAGTCCTTCGAGAACTTCATGACGGACTCGCCGATGTTCACACCGGTCGAGCAGCAGTCCCTGCGTACCGCGCTGGACATCGCCCTGAAGTATTCCGAAAAACCAGAAGGCTGGCTGTTACTGGAAGGCAGCTACGGCGTGGGCAAAACGCATCTGGCTGCGGCGATTGCCAACAAGCGCCTTCAGTTCGGGGACGCTGTGCTGTTCATCACCTCGCCGGACCTGCTCGATCATCTGCGGGCAACCTATGCGCCAGACAGTGACGCCACCTACGACACAACCTTTGACCGCGTGCGGAATACACCGCTGCTAATCCTGGATGATCTTGGCGTCGAGAATCCCAGCCCCTGGGCGCAAGAAAAGCTGTTCCAGCTTCTCAATCACCGTTACAACTACAATCTGCCGACGGTCATCACGACCAATGCCGCCGTCGAAAAACTGGATGCGCGAATCCGCAGCCGCCTGCTGGATAACGGCCACACCCATCGCGTGACGATCACCGCGCCGGATCATCGCACACAGCGCGTTGAGGAACGCTTTCAGCTTTCATCCTCGCTGCCGCTGTACGCGCATATGACCTTCCAGAACTTCGATCCGTTCCTGAACGCCACACCGGAAGAAGCGCAGAATCTGAAACGCGGGGCGGAAATCGCGTGGAATTATGCTCACGACTTCCGCGACCGCTGGCTGCTTCTGGCTGGAACGTATGGCGTTGGCAAAACCCATCTGGCAGCGGCGATTGCCAACGCTGCCCGTGGGACGCTGCGCCTGCCAGAACAGATCATGTTCATCACCGTACCGGATCTGATCGATTATCTGAAGACCACCTTCGGGCCGGATACCAATGTCAGCTTCGAACAGCGCTTCCAGCAGATCAAGAATGTCCCCCTGCTGGTACTGGACGATCTCGGCACGGAGTCATCCAGCGCATGGGCAAGGGAAAAGCTGTTCCAGTTGATCGATTACCGCTACGTGACGCGCAAATCGACCGTCTATACCACCTCACGCCCGATCGAGAGCCTCGATCAGCGCGTGTGTACCCGTCTGCTGGATAAACGGCTGTGCACCCTGTTCGAACTCAAAGCCCGCAGCTATGTGGAGCGCAACCGCTGATCACGCGTTGTCTGCAGGGCCGGATTCTTCCGGCCCTGTCCACTGCATACACATAAAACAGACGCTCGGTGCGTTTTCCCTCACCGTATCCCGATGATCTCAACCGATGCACGGGTGTTCCATGCGGGGTATACTTTGGCTTTGATCTGAAACCAGCACCTTGCATGATGACCGTCTTAACCGTTACCCCATACGAACCCCGCTACAGGCAGAAGATTCTCGACCTGTTTTATCGTGCTTATCAGGTGCATCTGCATCTGGACTGGTATACCGCCGAACAGTGGCTGGACCGCAGCAGCGAAATCGTCCGGCTGGCATGGGACGACCGGACACTGGTCGGTGTGATCGGGGCAGCCCAGCCGCTGAATGCGACAAGCTGGCTCCGGCTGCTGCTGCTGCGGGACCGTGCAACGGCACACACCGTCCTGCTGGCCCTGTGGGAAAGTATCCGCACGGCACTGGCTCAGGCTGGCGTGCGCTCCACATGGCTGCTGCTTTCCAACGAAAGCCTGACGGATGAAGTCCGCAGCATGGGCTTCGAACAGGAAGAATGGGTCGTCACCCTGCGCCGTCATGGGATGGATTTTCCGGAGCCTGTCGCCACAAAGGTCGAGATTAAGCCGCTGGAACTGGACCTGATCCAGCGGGTCGCCGAAGTCGATCAGACTGCCTTCGCACCGCCGTGGCAGCTCTCCGCATCGGATCTTTATCAGGCCGTGCGTCTCTCCGACGACGCGACCTGCGCATGGCTGAATGACGACATCGTCGGCTATCAGCTCAGCACGCGCTACCGTGATACCGGCCATCTGGCACGGCTGGCGGTACTGCCACAGCTTCAGGGAAATGGCATTGGTGGCGCACTCGTCCGCCAGATGATCGCCAGCTTCCTGCGCCAGCATGTCACTACCATCACCGTTAACACCCAGCAGACCAACCTGCAATCGCAGCGGCTGTACCAGTATTATGGCTTTGAGCGCAATCACTTTGATTTACCCGTATGGAAAATCGATCTTCGCTCACCAGATGAAGCGGACTCTTCTTTGCCTCTCGAAAACGGTCGCCACACCGACCGGGAATAGGGCACTTTTACAATGACAGTCTTTTATCATGAAAGCGACGCCAAGCTGTCAAAGCTGGACGGTAAGACCGTCGGCGTGGTCGGCTACGGCGAAATCGGTCAGGCCTTCGCCCTCAATCTGCGCGACAGCGGCGTCTCGGTGATCGTCGCACCCGCCGACGCCAGCGAAGCTGCCATCGCCGAATCACATGGCGTTACCGTCCTCAAAGTCGCAGAGCTGACCCGTCAGGCGCAGGTCATCGTGCTGACACTGGTCGAAGAACTGCTACCGAATATCTACATCGAGTCGATCTCACCCTACCTTCAGCGCGGCCATACGCTGATCTTCACCAGTGCCTATAATGTCACCTTTGGCTATGTCGAGCCGCCACCCTTTATCGATTACGGGCTGGTCTCTCCACGGCACAGCGGAGAGGAAATGCGCCGTAAGTTCGTCGAAGGC
This sequence comes from Chloroflexota bacterium, assembly GCA_023430545.1. Classification (GTDB taxonomy): domain Bacteria; phylum Chloroflexota; class Anaerolineae; order Aggregatilineales; family Phototrophicaceae; genus JAEZAF01. The sequence goes on along the minus strand of JAEZAF010000021.1, from coordinate 16,348 downwards.
AGTGGTGTACCGGCCTTCGTCTCCGTCGGGCAGGATGCCAGCCGCACCGTATGGGGGACCGTGCTGGGGGTCGCACTGGGCGCTGGTCTGCTGCGCTGCGGCGCGATTGAACTGCACTTTGAGCAGGAAGCGGCGCTGTCACTGTTCATCCAGCAGGCGATTGTGCCCGCCTTTCACCAGTTGATGGTCGCGGCCTCCAGCCTGCTGATGCGCTCCGGCTATCCGGCAGAAGCCGCGCTTCAGGATCTGTATCTGCGCGGGCGCTTCCACGATTATCTAAGATTAGTCGAGGAGCAGGGGCTGCTGAATACCCTTCAGCAGAACTCACTCACCGCGCAGTACTCGACCCTGAGCCGCATGAATCGCTTCAACGAACTGCAAATGGAGCGCGTGCTTGAAAATATCCTCACCAGCATCCAGAAGGGCGACTTCGCACGTGAGTGGGCGCGGGAGTTCGTCGATGGACATCCCCGGCTGACGAAACTGACCCGCGAACAGGAATCGCTCGATCTTTGGGACTGGGAACAACAGACCATCGACATGCTGAACGAAGAACCCTTCGAATAAAGCATACAGCAGCAGCGAGACAGCGGGCGGCATTGAATGCCATCCACTACTGCTACAATTTGTTGCAGCAGCAGCAGCAGCACAAAATTTTTGTGCTGCAACAAATTTTCCCCTCAAAATGCCGCCTTGCTGCACGATTTTGCAGCAAAATCGTGCAGCAATACGACGAGGCGCTGGAATTATGGCTCATGTTAAGGTGCAGGCGCCTCATAGTATAGCACAGATGTTCGGATTGCGCGGTTCGAATTTTCAAACGAAGTGGACCCAAAAACTCCCCTCCATCCCTGCATGCCTGATGCTGCCTGCCACGCTGGGACAGGGCGAAATTGTGCTTCAACTTCCATCGGCTTCAACCGCTAAACCCTTATCTCAATCCACAATGCCGAAAATTCCAGACCTGGCCCCAGACAACGTTAAGCACAATTGCATACAGTCTATGCTAATATGTAATCAGCAGTCACTATGTTCTCTTTAACGGGTGTTTACAAGGAAACCTCCTGATGCCATCAGGGGCATGCCCCGTGCGAAGCTGAGGTGTTCTTCCCATATGTCTACCGTTACACCATCTGAACGGATCGAGCAGTTCATTCAGGATCTGGACAGTCCCAACAAGGATCGGCAGCAGACCAGTGCCATTGAACTGATTACCATTGGCCGGGACGCGGTCGAGGCGCTGATCGCTGCGCTGAAGCATGAAAGTGTTCGTGTTCGCTATCTGGCGGCATGGGCGCTGGGTGAAATCGGGGACGAACGCGCCGTCCAGCCGCTGCTGGATGTGCTGCGCGATCCCGACGAAGATGTACAGGACTGGGCGGCGAAGGCACTGGGCGAAATCGGGGATGAACGCGCCGTCGAACCCCTGATCGGCCTACTGACTGATCCGAAAGCATCGACGCGGCGTAACGCGGCAGCCGCGCTCGGCTGGCTGGATGACGAACGGGCCATTGCCCCGCTTTTAAATCTGGTGCAGGATGAAGACGCGGTGGTGCGAAGCTGTGTGGCGACTGCGCTGGGGACGCTCGGCGCGAAAGACGCTGTGCCCGCACTGATCCCACTGATGAAGGACCCGGATCACTGGGTGCGCATCTGCACCGCGAAGACACTCGGCAGAATCGGCGACCCTCATGTCACCTCAACGCTGATTGAAGGGCTGAAGGACGACTCCGAATGGGTGCGGTATAACAGTGTGCTGTCACTGGGGCTGATCCGCGATGGCAGCGCGTTTGAGGCTGTGATGAACACGCTGGATGATGCCAGCCTGAACGTCCGCCGCGCCACCGCCGAGACACTGGGGCGCTGGGGCGATCCGCGTGCGATTGAGCGTCTGCGCCAGTATATCAGTGACGATGATCAGGCCGTGAAGGATGCCATCTATCTGGCACTGACCCGCCTGAACCATTAACCAGTGAAGCTTAACCGGGCAGGGCAGGCGGAGAGGCAGACCTGTGGGCTGCGGACTGCCGTCCTGCTGACGCCGAATCAGGGTAACCGTGATTTACGAAATCCATCTGTATGTACCGAAAACCGGCAAACTGACCCCAAGCATGATCGACTGGCTGTTTGCCAACGGCCAGAGCCAGGATCAGCCGGAGATCTTCTGGCCGGTGCGCCGCATCAAACCCAGAGTGCTGGCCCGGCTGATGCTGAAGCTCGATCCGTACCTGATCCCGATACAGGGGCCGAATAACGATGTCGAGCTGCATTACCCCAATGATGAACTCGGCGTTGTGATGTACATCCACGATCGCGGCGTGATCCTGTTCTTCCCGTATATGGCCTATACCGTCTATTCCCGGCTGGTGCTGGGGATCTGCTACACGTATATCCGCTATCTGTACGATCAGGCCGCCTTCTGGAGCTTCGACCCGCAGCTCGGTGTCATTTCCTATGCCGATGACTTCCAGTCGCTGGAAGACACCGCGCTGCTGATGGACAAGCTGATGCCCAAACTTCTGTCCTGATGTTTGTATTCTTTTGTTATAGACGCATTATGACAGTCTTATTAATGAGTAAAAACAGAACCTTTGTTCCTATGAATATCCAAATCCACAACATATTTTTGCCCTGTCCCTCAGATGCCTCCAATTTCTGCCTGTAAACCTCAAACAGTCTGACTATTCAGCAGTTGTGAAGACGGGTTTTTACGGTTCAGGCGGGTTTCATTAGCAGGATATAAGCAATTTTCGCCATAAATTTGTTGTTTGACTTGTCGATTTATGCTATCTTCATCAGCGTTAACGATTGTTAACATGGGCAGTCTGTAGGCATTTGGCCTTCACAGGCTGTCGAGCCTATAAATTTTATCTTTTCAGGAGGATCGGTTAAATGAAGTTTAGTCGTTTATTTGCGCTTGCACTGGTGCTCGTCATGGTGATGAGCTTCGGTGCGGTCTCCGCCCAGGATGGCGGCGTGACCATGATCGTTGGCTGGGAGCAGGAGCCTGACCTCCCATCCCCACTTTCCAACTCTGCATTTTCAACCTATCTGACCGGTTTTTATGGTCGTGATACCTGGGGCTGGCGTGGTGAAGAGCGCGAAATCTACCCCATTATGGTTGAAGAAATCCCCAGCCCGGAAAATGGTCTGGTGAGCACGGTTGAAGTCGAAGGCGGCGAAGCCCCGGTCGTGACCTACAAGCTGCGCGAAGGCATGCTGTGGTCTGACGGTGAGCCGATCACCTCTGAAGACTGCCTGTTCTACCACAACCTGATGATGCAGCCCGATGCACTGGACAGCTTCCAGCGTGGGTTCTATCCGGAAGTTGTCGCCAGCGCTGAAGCCACTGATGACCTGACCGTCGTCGTGACCTACAACCAGCCGTGGCCGGACTTCCTGACCGATGGCACCCTGTCGTGCATGTTCCCGGCACACAAGTTCCTCGGCGAAAACAGCGAAGGCTTCACGATGGACGCCGACGGTGACGGTGTCTTCGATGCCAACATCGACGATTCCCCGTACTTCCGTGCATTCGCTTCCATCGACCCGTCTGAACTGGTGGGTTATGGCCCGTACGTTCTGGAATCGTTCAGCGCAGGTCAGAACGCGACCTTCGTCCGCAACGAAAACTGGGGCGTGAACGACTTCGAGACCGTCCCGGCCATCGACAGCTTCATCCTTCAGTTCATCCCCGAATCGGCCCAGATGGAAAACGCGATGAGCGTTGGTGACATCGACCTCGCCTTCAACTTCGACTCCGTCAACAACGGCTACGGCGAGATGGAAAATGTCGGCACCTTCATCGTCCCGGGCGTGTTCGTTGACGCCATCTGGATGAACAGCGGCCCCAACGGCTTCGCAGCCATGCAGGATGTCCGCGTGCGTGAAGCCATTGTCCACGCCATCGACCGTCGCGGTATCGCCGACCAGTTCGGTGGTGAAGGCGCAGGCGAACAGCTCACCCGCACCTGGTTCCCCGAGCAGTTCACCAATCCGGAAGTCGGCTTCCGTGAATACGATGTCGAACTGGCCCGCAATCTGCTGACCGAAGCTGGCTGGGTGGATGATGACGGCGACGAAGGTACCGCCACCGTCCCGACCCCGCGCGTCGCGCAGGGTGTGGAAGGCGTGGAAGACGGGACCGCGCTGGTGCTGCGCTTCTACACCACCCCGGTGACCCCGCGTCCTGACATCCAGACCGTGATTCAGGATCAGCTCGAGCAGGTTGGTGTCGCGACCCAGACCTTCGTGGTTGACGGCCCGACCGCCCTGTTCGCCTCATTCGCCACCCGTGGTCTGCTGAACACCGGCAACTACGACCTCGCCATGTACGCGCTGAGCAACGACCCGCTGTCTCCGAACGGTTCGCCGGACAACTTCCAGTGCGAAGGTATCCCCTCGCAGGAAAATCCGGAAGGCCGTAACGGGACCTGGTTCTGCAACGAAGAGTTCGACCGCCTCGATGATCTGGTTGCCACCACCATCGATCCGGAAGAGCGTATGGAACTGGCCTATGGCCGTGACCCGCTGTTCTTCGAAGCCGCTATCTGGCACAGCATCCGCCCGCGTCCGACGGCATGGGCAGTCCGTACCGATCGCTTCGATATCAGCACGATCAGCGTGGGTACACTGAGCGGTAACTACTTCCAGAGCGTTGAGAACTGGCAGCCCGTTCAGTAAATCATGTCTCTCTTTCAGGGCGCATCTGATCATCAGGTGCGCCCTGATTTACCGTCTGCATTGAACTTACATCCGATAAAGCGCATTTCCACGTACTGGTACTTAAGAGTCGTTCTCACGGCTGACTTTATTGCGAATGCGTTTACATTTATTACGAGTGATGCTCTATGGGTGGTTACATTATCCGGCGGCTTTTACAGGCCATCCCGCTGCTGATCCTGATTGCGGTCATGACCTTTCTGCTGATCCGCGTGCAGGGCAATCCGATGGAAGAACTGCGTCAGGACCCACGTGTCAGTCAGGCAGAATTCAACCGCATCAGCACCCTGCGCGGTTATAACGACCCGCTGCCGCTGCAATTCCTGTATTGGCTGATCGGTAACGACTGGGTCAAGCGCGATCTGGACGGTGATGGTGAAGGCGATGTCTTCGGAGAGGATCGCGGCGTGCTGCGCGGCGACTTCGGCGAATCCGAGACCTATAAACGCCCCGCTGCTGAAATCGTCGGCAGCAAACTGCCCAATACGCTTCAGCTTGGGCTGACGGCCTATACCGTGACGGTGGTCTTCGCCCTGATCATCGGCATTTATACCGCGCTCAACCAGTATTCCCTGATGGACAACGTGATCACCGGCTGCTCGTTTATCCTGTTCTCGATGCCGATTTTCGTGATCGCGCTGCTGGTGGTGTATATCTTCGCCGTTCAGCTTCGCCTGATGGGATCGCCGATTTACTTCCCGGTGCAGGGTATGGAATCACTGCGCGGGCCGGGTGCGGGTTCGCTGCTGGACCGTCTGTGGCACATGGTGCTGCCGGTCGCCTGCCTGACCTCGATCAGCATGGCGGGCTACAGCCGTTACATCCGCGCCAGTATGCTGGACGTGATGAACTCCGACTACATCCGCACGGCACGCGCCAAAGGTGTGTCCGAACGCCGCGTGACCTTTTTGCACGGCCTGAAGAATGCCTCACTGCCGCTGGTGACCCTCATCGGCCTCGACCTGCCATTTGTGCTCGGTGGAGCGCTGGTCACGGAGACCATCTTCTCGTGGGATGGCATCGGCCTGCTGTTTATCCGCAGCCTCGGATCGCTGGATACTGATGTCCTGATTATGATCACGATGATGATCGCGGTTGCCGTGGTCGTCTTCCAGCTTCTGACAGATCTGTTATACGCCGCGCTCGACCCTCGCGTGCGTTATTCATAGGGAGACGCGAGTATGGCTACCGCAAGTACAACCCCGGTTGTTATCGTCCAGAAGCAGGAAAAAGTTGAGAGTGAATCGCAGCTTCGGCGGGCGATCCGCCGCTTTACGCGCCATCGCATGGCGGTGTTCGGTGTGGTGCTGCTGTTTCTGATCTTTCTCTTCGTGATCGGCGGCACGTTTATTTACAGCGAAGCCTACGCCAATTCGACCAATCTCGCCGTCAAGTTCCAGCCGCCATCGGCAGAACATCCCTTCGGGACGGACTCGGTGGGGCGCGACGTGCTGGCGCGTTCGATTTACGGCGGGCAGATCTCGCTGATGATCGCGGTGGCCTCGGTTACTATTTCGATCACACTCGGCACGGTCGTCGGGCTGGTCAGCGGATACACCGTCGGGACGCGCTATTCGTGGGTGGACAGTCTGCTGATGCGGATTGTCGAGGCGCTGCTGGCTTTCCCGGCGCTGTTCCTGCTGCTGACGATTTCGCAGGTCTTCGCCAAAAATCCGCAGATGACCGCCTTAAGGGTCAATGTCCTCGGACGCGAACTCAACGCCACGGCCCTCTCGATTGTGCTGATTATCGGTCTGCTCGGCTGGATGGGCCTCTCACGCATCGTGCGGTCGCTGGTCCTGTCGCTGAAGGAACAGGAATTCGTGATCTCGGCCAAGGCCATCGGCGCGACCGATATTCAGATCATCTTCAAGCACATCCTGCCCAACTGTATCGCCCCAATTGTCGTCTCAGCGACACTCGGCATCGGCGGCGCGATTATTACCGAAGCCTATCTGAGTTTCCTCGGCTTCGGCGTGCAGCCCCCGACTGCCACATGGGGGAATGTGCTGGAACGCGCCCGCGACAACATCAGCCGTTACTGGTGGCTGGCGCTGTTCCCCGGTATGCTGATCACGGTCACGGTGCTGGCGATTAATTTCATCGGCGACGGTCTTCGCGACGCCCTCGACCCCCGCAGCACGAAGTAGCACGCTGTCACTGTCAGACAAAATAAAGCGCGATCATGTGTCGCGCTTTTTGTACTGCCTGTTTGCCTGGATCGTCAGTCCAGATCCAGCCCTTTGTCTTCGGGATTGAGGATCTCGCTGGCAGCGGTCAGCAGTTCGGTGCGGCGCTCTGGCTCCACTTCCCGGCTGATCAGGTAACGTTCGAGCAGTTCTTCCGGTGTCAGCCCTTCAGGACTTGCGCCTAACCGCGCACGCACCGGCTGTTCAACTTCCTTTTTGATTGCCGCCAGATGAAATACCCCGGCCTGCCGCAGCGTCTCGCGGATCGCGCCCTCGTTGAAGCGGACCTCGCTCTCCGGCGTGAACTGCAAAATCAGCCGGACCACGGCGTCGCGCAGGGCGTGCTTGCCAATCAGATTGACCGTTTCCTGTGTCGGATTGCTGCTCTTGCGCAGGTCTGCCTTGAGTGTGACAAAATTGCGGGCATTGACGCGCACGAACTCCCAGTTGGTATCGTCACGGCTGAGTTCCACCCAGCAGAAGCCCTTGGCATCGCCCTCTTCGCCGAAGTCGATGCGCTCGATGCTGCCGCTGTAGACCACCGGCGGCGCGTCGATGCGGCCTGTCGTCAGGTTCTGATGCTTGTGGACATGACCGAGCGCGACATAATCCCAGCGCGGGTCCGCCACGATGTCCCGCCCGACAACGATGTCGCGTCCAAGCATGATGCTGCGCTCACTGCCAACCACGGCACTGCCTACAGTGAAATGCGCGGTCAGCAGGCGCGGCATCTCGTGCTGGTCGGCTTCGGCGGCCAGATCTTCGAGGATTCTGGTCATCTGCTGCTGAAGCAGTTCGTCGGTCTGGGCGATTGTCATGCCAGCGGTGGAGAGCTTCTCCAGAATACGGCTGCGAATCGGATACGGTGCAGTCGCGACAAAGACATCGCCGCGTTTGGTGCTGATCACGCGGCCTTCGTAATCGTATCCGACCCAGACATTGGGAACGGCCAGCGTTTCGTAGATCTCGATGCTGGACGCCTTGAGTATACTCGGCGGCAGGTCATGGTTGCCGACCAGCAGCACAATCGGTGCAAGCTGCGAGAGGTCGCGAATACGGTGGGCGAACTCGCGCTGAAAGGTCGGGTTGGGGTTGCGCGTCTTGAAGGCATCCCCGGCGAAGATCGTCAGATCGACATCATGCTCACGGGCATAGGCGATGATCTCGTCCATGCGGTCGAGAAAGTCCACCACGCGGCTGCTGAGGCCGGTTTCGGCATCGGTGCGGCCATAGTTTTCCATGCCGACATGGGTATCGGCGAAGTGCAGTACGCGAATCGGTTCAGGCATCTGAAGGTCAGTTTCTGTTCAGTTTCCATCGGGTTTTCAGCACGGATCATGTGCAGAACAGGCTCATTATCGCTGACGATGCGCTGTCAGGAAAGGCTGTTAAGAGCTGCAAGCTACAGGCTGCAAGCTACAGGCTGCAAGCTACAGGCTGCAAGCTACAGGCTGCAAGCTACAGGCTGCAAGCTACAGGCTGCTGAGGAACGCATCCAGAATGCGATTGAACTCGTCCGGCTGTTCGAGGCTGGGCAGATGCGCCGTGTCCTTCATCAGTACCTTACGAACGTCAGGGATATGCTCGGCCATGTACTCACCTGCCGCATGGATGTAAGGCACATCATGTTCACCGACGATCACCAGCACCGGGATCTTCAGCTCACTCAGGCGCTCATAGGCTGGCGGATTCATCGCACCGACATTTTTGCCAAGCTGCTTCTGTTCATGTTCCAGTGCCATGCGATTCATCATCACTGCTTTGGCACGCCGTTCAGGGTTGACCTGATCGGCAGTGCGGGTCGGGCCATCGAACCAGGCGCGGGCCTCGTATTCAGCCAGTAGATCGAGATCACCCTGTTTCGCGATTTTCTCCAGTTGACTAAAGATCTCCGGTTCTTCGACATCGAGATCCAGCCCACCGGGGCCGGAGCAGACCATCGTCAGTGATTTCACCCGCTGCGGAGTCTCGACCGCGATGTCCATGCTGAAGCCACCGCCCATCGAGCATCCGACAAAGTGTGCGCTTTCGATACCAAGATAATCCAGCAGCGCGGTGATGTCCCGACGGTTAGTGAACTCGGTATCCACCGGCTCGGTCTGGCCGAAGCCGCGCATATCGAAGGTGATGATCCTGTATTTCTGTGAGAAGTGCGGGACCTGATCGTCCCAGAGTCGGTGGTCAGCGACACCGGCGTGGACGAAGACCAGCGGCTCCCCTTCACCGGTGACTTCGTAGTACATCTTCAGACCGTTGACCGGCGCAAAACCAGATGTGGGCGTATTCATGTAGTTCTCCAATGGGTTGGTAAGGTCTGGAGATATGAGCATAGCACAGGATTTAAGGTGAAACAAAAGTTCTGATTGATGGCGTTTGATCTCATTGCTGTTATGGGTGCGGACAACGACATGCAAGCATGTTTAGGCGTTGTCCCTACCAGATACATCGAATGCAGGACACAGCATCCCATGCGAAGCGCCAACCGTGTCCGTCTGACATACCTCTGCACACTGGTATTACAGCCTTTTAAGCGTGCTTTCGTCGATCACTTTGTTGTTGAGGCGGTCGTACAGCGGTGGATTCACACGCGGATTGATGCGGTATTTCCAGCGACGCGGCCCGACTTCGCGCAGCAGTGACCGGCAGTGATCGCAGCTTACCATCCGGCGGCTGACGGCCGGGATTCCGGCACGGCGTCTGGTCACGGTTTCGACGTGCAGCCGCCCCTGATTGCAGACCGGGCACTTCTGCACGATAAAGCCGCGCCGGTAGCGGTGGACCGTCTGCAAACCGGCGTTGTACAGCGCCCCGTAGGCGGTCCCACTCATCAGCAGCGCGCCCCCCGCCAGCCACATCCACGGCGGGATATTGACCGCCTCTGCCGGTGGTGTGATCGTCGCTGGAACCGCCGCTTCTGGCGCGGGTGTGGAGACCGCTGCAATCTGGGTCGAACCATTGTCAGGCGGCGTGACGACAACCCGGGTACTGGACTGAAGCGGCTCACGCGTCGGTGTGATGGTGAAGGTCGGCAGGGCGGTTTCGGTGATGGCATCAGTGGGTGGCAGTGCGGTAAGCGTCGGCAGCGGCGTAACGGTCAGGCGGCCCGGAAGCGCGGCAATGCCTTCGACATTGATGACGATACCCTCCGTCGCGACAAAACTGGCGAAATCACGCTGGCCGTCAAGCGCCACCGGAAGCTGTCCGCGTAATGGGATCGCGCCGAACAGCAGCCTGCATACCGCCGGGATACTCGGCTCCAGCGGGCTGTAGGTCGTTACATAGGCGGAGACATCCGGGAAGGACTGCCAGTCATACGGTGAAAACAGCGCCACCGCCACAGTCTTCTCTTTGGGCAGGGCATTGACCAGTGCCTGCTGCTGACGGTCACGGTCGGCGTTCTGCGTAAAGACAATCACGGTATCGCCATTGGCGGCAGCACGCACGGCCCCGGCAATCTGATCGTCACTCGGCGTCTCGGAGACACTCATCCAGCGCGTGATACCAGCATCGTGCAGGGGTTCGCAGGCGTTTTTAATCGCGGGACGGCTGCCGGGATAGATCACGACGGTGGTACGATCCGCCGGGACGGGCAGGAGCTGATTCTGGTCATAGGCCACGGTGACACCGGCTTCGAAGATCTCTTCGACCAGCAGCGCATGTTCCGGCGCACGCAGTCGGATACCAGCTTCTTCGGGTAGAAGCGGTGTCCAGTCGAGGATACCGTAGCGGGCTTTGGCATCCAGAATGCGGCGGACCGAGGCATCAATCCGCGCTTCGTCGATGCGGCCATCACGCACGGCATTGACCACCGCCTGCATCGCCTGCGCCTGTGTGGTGGGGCTGACATGTGCGCCAAACGCCACCAGATCAATGCCGGCATTGATCGCCATGATCGAGGCTTCGGGATAACTGTAGACGGTGTCAATTGCGTCCATCTCGATGGCATCGGTCATGGCAAGGCCGCGAAAGGCCATCTCATCGCGCAGGATGCCGCTGACGACATTGGCCGACAGCGACGCCGGAGTCTGTTCTTCATCCAGTGCCGGATACCAGATATGCGCCACCATGACCGATTCGACGCCTGCGGCAATCGTCCAGCGGAAGGGCGCGAACTCGACCTGCTCCAGTTCGTCACGCGGATACTGGACGACCGGCAGCGAGGTATGCGAGTCGCGGTCGGTGTCGCCGTGTCCGGGGAAGTGCTTGGCCGTCGCCAGCACGCCGCCCGCCTGCATCCCCCGGATCAGCGCCGCCAGCATCTTACCGGTGCGCTCCGGATCGCTGCCGAACGAGCGTCGTCCGATCACGGGATTGCGCAGATTGGTGTAGAGGTCGGCGACTGGTGCAAGGTTCATATTGACGCCGACCGCACGCAGTTCGGTCGCCATCGCCTGTCCGGTGCGATAGGCCAGACTGACATCGCCGGACGCGGTCAGCACCATCGGCACAGGCCATTCGGTGAAGCCTTCTTTCAGACGGGCGATGATCCCGCCTTCCTGATCGGTGGCGATGAACAGCGGCACGCCGCCTGCGCCGGTGATGGTCTGCTGCCAGGTGTTGGTGAGGCGCGTCACGGCCTCCGGTGTGCCGGTATTGGACGTGAACAGCACGACTCCACCCGGCTGCATGGTGGTGAGGAATTCGCGGGCGGGTTCATTCATGGTCGGCCCGTACAGCCCGACGATGAACATCTGCCCGACTTTCTGCTCTAAGGTAAGGCGTGCGAGGAGATCATCGACCTGTGAGGTCTGTTGTGCATATATCGGTCCGATAGTCAGTAGAAGCAGGGAGAGAAGCAGGAGAAGAAGACCCCCACCTAGCCTCCCCCGGCGACGGGGGAGGGACAGGCTACAGTTATTGTTATGTTTCGGCATTTGAGTAAGGGCGGACTGCTGGTTGAGAGAAGCCTGCCTCAGGCCATCCACCACCCGAACCCTGCCGCCTGAAAACGTCGGGATGTGCCGAGAACATTGGACTGGCTCCCCTCTCCGTCTACGGGGAGGGGTTGGGGGTGGGATGAACATGCGCTACATATTCCCGTTCTGCTCGAACATCACCACCCAGAAGTTGAGGCGCTCATCCGGGGTCATCAGGCGCGGACGCCCCATCTCTTCACTGATGCCCATATAGACATCGACGAACTGAAGTCCGCCGTCATAGATGTACAGCTCATCGAGGAAGAAGCGCTCACCAGCGAACCAGTCCTGATCGAACAGGAAATTGCCGAGGCCGTAATGGATGAAGGCTTCGCGTCCGCTGCTGATGGGGGCGAACTCGTAGCCCTGCGGGAAGTGCGCCTGCGTCCCGACGACGACATCCGCGCCGAGGTCCGCCCAGAAGCGGAAGTCCGCCTGCTGATCGCCAGTCGGGGTATAGAGGTCATGTTCCAGATACTGCACACTGAGGATCACGAGATCATGATCGACGTTCAGCGCGGGCAGTGCTGCGGACAGCCACTCGCGGTCACAGGAGGCTGCACCGGGGCGCGGATCACTGCCGCTGTCATTTGCCAGTGCGTAATACGGCCCGACGAAATTGCACGTCACCCATGCGATGCTGTTGTCGTTGTGTTCGATAATCAGCGGACGCCGCGCATTATCGACGTTTTCACCGCCGCCGACAGTCGCGATGCCGTTGTCGCGGTACCATGCCAGACTATCGAGATAGGCCTGATAGCCATAATCATTATTGTGGTTGCCGGACAGTTCCATGATATCCAGCCCCAGCAATGGGAAGATGTCGAAGTAGTCCGGCTTGCTGCAAAAGCTGCCGCCGCCGCCGAGCATTGCCTGACCGGGCACAGCCTGCGGACAGCTCTCTACAAACGAGACTTCGTTGCTGGTGTGGAAGAAGTCGGCGCGCTGTGTGATCGGTGCGATCTCTTCACTGGCCCATTCCATACCATTGGCGTCATACACTGGAATCAGACGACGGGCCATCGCCGTCACACCGGACATCATGATGCGTGTCAGCTTCGACGGCTCAAAATTCGGTGTCTCGGACGCGAACGCGAACGGATACGGCGCAGCCGGTTCGACGGCCCCAACCAGCCCCAACAGCGGGTTCTGCTCATCGACCCAGACGACGCGCAGCCGCTGCGTCACTTCATCGAAGGGCATCAGGGCATAGCGTGACCGGTCGCGCCACAGTGTTTTATTCACTTCTTCGGGCGTGTTCTGCTCGATCTGCGGATTGAGCATGATGCCGTGCGCGATCAGTCGGGCGGCGGTATCGGATGATACGATCAGCTTCGGATCATACTCACCAGATGCGATCGCGCTGACCTGCTCGCTGGTCAGGGTATACATACGGCTGGGGAAGGCCACCACCGGCAGGAAGACTTCATAGGTGGTCCCAGTGTTCGCAGTCTGGGTGTCGGCTGGTGCGTCAGGTGTCGCTGTCACCAATGTCTCGGCAGATGCGGTGATGTCCGGGCGCGGGGTGTTGGTCACAAAGGCGAATCCACCGCTGGCCTGCGGCGTTTCTTCGGTCTGATCCACCGAATTTGCTTCCAGCGTCCACGATGAGACATAGAAGTTGAGATACTCCGGCACATGGACGCGCCAGTAATCGTTGTTGTGCTGTCCCTGTGGATAAATGGTGTAGGTATGCGGGATTTTGACGGAGTCCAGCCGTTCATGCATGATGTCGAGACCGGGGGCGGCGTAATCATCCTTGCCCCGATCCAGTGCGATGCGCGGCGGGTTGACCGGGTCGATCAGCAGGGCGTTATCCAGCGGATTGACCTCCGGCGGCGCATGGAAGCGGTCAAAGAAGGCGCTGTGCCCGCCGATGATGCCGAATGATCCGGGGCGGCGCAGGGCGATCTCGAAGGCCCAGAAGCCCCCGCGTGAGATCCCGCCGATGGCGCGGTATTCGGGGCGCGTTTCGACACGGTAACTGGATTCCACCAGCGGTATCAGCTCGGTGATAAAGACATTATCCCATGAGTCATAACCGAAGCGGTTCTCGTTACCTACCCAATTGGCGAACGGCAGCACGACGATCACTGGCGGCATCTGCCCGCTGCTGATGCGCTCGTTCAGCAGGTCAATCAGGCCGAGGCGAATCCAGTGGCCGTCGTCATCATTCGAGCCATGCATCAGATAAATCGTCGGATAGACTCGTGTCGGCTGCTGATCGTAGCACGGCGGCAGATAGATCGAATAGACCATGCGGGTCTCAATCGGCACGCTGGTAAACCCTGGCCGCTCGACCCGCCCCTGTGTTTCGCTGCATTCGGTCTGCGCCGCTGTGATATCCGTTTTAATGATGACTGACAGCCCGACAGCGCCAAAGAATAGAACCGCCAGAAGCCACACCCCTGAAAATCGCCGCATATCTCGCCTGTAATCTGCAAAAAACCTGCTGATCAATTGAATTCAATCGGAGACCGGGTGTCCGGTCTCCGCCCCACGCATTATACACTGCGCTGCGAAAATGCTGACTTCGAGCGCTACGACGCACCAATCTGCTGACGCCACGTCCCCTGATCGGGCGCGGTCTGGATCAGGATCAGGGTGCTGCCACGGACATCCACGTAATGCATGTGGCCGCGCTCAAAATCGAGTGAGGTGACACTGGCGGTGCGCTCTGCGGCGGTCGCCCATCCGAGCGCGGTGCGCACATCGGGATTGGTACGCCAGACCTTACCGAATCCACGCACCGGCTCCAGCAGGTTGGCCTCTGGTGGCGTCTCCCCTCCGGATGCGGGATCGGTGCCATCGATGAACGTATCCGGGAAGCGCTTGTAAGTTCCATTGACGTAAAAGGCGTAGATGTGTCCGCTGCCGGTGGCTGCCGGAACCCACATCATGAAGCCGAACTGGAAATCCTGCACGGCTCCGGTCCGGATGGAATTGACAGGCGGTGCGCCGACCGGACAGCCCAACTGTGCGGGCAGTTCTGCATTATTCATATAGATCTGGCCGAAGCCGCCCGCCGGTGTAAAGGCGCAGGTATTGACCACAGGGGTTGTGACCACACCGCCAGCGAGAGTCGCGCCGGGCAGTGGCAGTGTACTCACACCGCCGCCGGGGGTGCCACTGCTTCCACCGGAGATCTGGCTGAGGTCGATGTATTCCTGCGGCAGAATGGTGGCCTGAAGCGCCAGCGCGACGATCTCATCCAGCAGGCCGGGGACGCCAGTCGGCACGGTGGTCGCGGTCGGTGCCGGTGTGATGGTGTTGGTGATCGTCATACTGGGGGTCAGGGTCGGCTCTGTACCGCCGGAAGCATCCTCAGTGGGGGCGAGTGTCACTTCAGCCGTTTCATCACCAGCGACTTCTTCGGTGACGGTTTCAACGCTCGGAGAGACTTCCGCAGTCGGTGGCATCACCTCAAGTGTTTCGATACTGACCGGCGTGATCGCCGCTGCGACGGACTCACCTTCAGTGACGTCAGTGGGCGCATCGGTTGGCACGGTGATGATCGTTGGCAGCGGCTCTTCCGGTGTCCCGCCACAGGCGGCCAGTACAAACGTCGTTACCATCAGGCTGATGGCAAGCCCCGCCAGCCGGCAGGCTGTTTTCTTCGAAATCAAGACTGGTACGCGCATAGATTTACCCCTGAAGCCTTCCAGACCGCGAATGATCGTCTCATGTTTACAGACAGCCTGACAAATGCCGCGCTGCCGTTGATTTCTCAACGGCGAATCGGAGTGGACTGCGTACAGTCGCGGGATCGCTGGCAATGTCATCTGTCCTGTCGGTATACTAATCGGTGCTTTCGATATACACAACGTTTACAGGAAGAATGACAGGTCGCAATGGGAAGATCTCGTCATCTGCCCGCTGATCTGCCATTTTCCTGATGAAAAGTCACGCACGCGAGTGGAGAAGAAATCGCATGACACAGCCACAAGCCCTTTACCCGATGCTGCTGGAGCCGGTACTGCATAAGCGTGTGTGGGGTGGACGCAGGCTGGAAAGCCTGTTCAGCAAGCGCCTGCCCTCTGACGAACCCTACGGCGAGTCATGGGAACTGCACGACACCGCCACTGTCGCTAACGGCGCACATCAGGGGCGAACACTGGCCGATCTGCTGAGAGAATACGGCGCGGCGCTGATCGGGCCGGACAATGATCCTGCGCAGGGCTTTCCACTGCTGATCAAGATCCTCGACGCCGAACAGTGGCTGTCGATTCAGGTGCATCCCAATGACAAGTTCGCGGCGGAACTGGAAGGCGATCCTCGCGGTAAAACAGAAGCATGGTATGTTCTGGATGCGCAGCCAGAGGCGCGTCTGGTGATCGGCATCCAGCCGGAGACACCGATTGCGACGGTAAAAGCGGCGATTGAAAACAGCACACTGGAAGATCTGCTGGTGTATGCGGATGTGACACGCGGCGATGTCCTTCAGATCGAAGCCGGGACGATCCACGCGATCGGCGCAGGGATTGTGATTTATGAGGTACAGCAGTCCTCGGATGTCACCTA